>JASFGM010000181.1:0-6212 GCA_050123755.1 Desulfobacterales bacterium | reverse complement strand
GGTTTCTTTCAAACTGGTTTCGTTTCGAACAACAAAATCAGCATAACCCACTTTTTCGTCGATGGGCACCTGGGCTTTGAGAATGTTGGCGGCTTCTTCTTTGCTGATGCGATCTCTTTTACAAAGCCGCTGCACCTGCTGCTGTGTGTTGGCATAGACGATCAAAATTTTATCGAACATATACTGTAAATTGAGCTCGATTAAAAGCGGGACCGAAACCTGGATAATAGCGTTGGGGTCCTGTTTGGCAATCGCATTGATTTGTTTCAAAAATTCTTCCAGTATGGCGGGGTGGGTAAAACTTTCCAGTTTTTTGCGCTTCTCCATATCCTGAAAAACGACTTTGGAAAGCTTTTTTCGATCCAGGGTGCCATCTTCCTGCAGGACCTGCTTTCCAAAATATTCAACGATTTTTCCCAGGGCCGGCGTTCCGGGTTCAACAACCTGTCTGGCCAACACGTCAAAATCGATGTGGGGTGCACCCAGTTCCGCCAACATGTTGGCGACGGTGGTCTTGCCGGTAGCAATCCCGCCGGTTACAGCCAAAACCAAACGGTTGTCGTTCCCTTTTATTTTTTCAACGAGGTCCTCCAGGCTTGAATAGGCCGGAGGAAATAATGCGGCCACATCGGTTTCGGCGCCGGCAAAGCTGATCGGATAGCGAACGCCTCTTTTGTAAAGTGCTTCCATACCTTTTAAGGCCTTTTCCATTGCATCGGCCGGCAAAGCCATCACCAGATCATCATCCTGAGCGTGTCCGTATCTTCGTTCGCCATAACACGGAATCGTCAATGCGGGCTTGGACGTATGGTAGCACCTGGCAATCGCATCTGAACAAGAAGATTCGCCCACGCAGAAAAACTGCATGACTTCATAATCTTCAAATTGAAGTGAATTTATCAACAACATCATTTGAGCGGGGTTAGCATAGATGAGGACCATATCGGGTTCAAAGGGATTATACACCAGTGGCGCAAGGGCCACCGCCTTGTATTTTCCAAGCGGCAGACGTGGAATCGCCGCCTCGAATTTTTGACCATCTTCTTTGGTTTTAACCCAGACGATACTTCGGAAGGTTCCGTCTTTGTGAACTGCCGGCATATCCGTTAGGCCCAATATGGACGCACAGGTCGGGAAAAGAAAATCATCTAAATCGGCTCCGACCGTCCAATCAAAATTTCGGACCAAGGTAATCAATTGGCAAAGCGTCACCTTATGGGAGGTTCGCCGAATGAATGGAATCTTGGCAAGATCCTTTTTATCTGACAGCATTTTAAATGCCACCGGAAAGGATTTCAGCCGCATCAAAAGCTCCATTTTCCGGACAATTTTTTCCCAATCATGCTGTGTTTGCATAAACGATTCTCCTTAGGATTTGATGCTGAGCGGTTCAGTCATATCCGTTTTCTTTGCGGTAGGCGCTGGCCACATAATTATCGCTTTTGAGCGCACCCACGAGTTCGGCTTCATTCTGAATCGGTTTGGAAAACCGGGTCGCATACTGGCCGACTTCAAATACTTCATGCGCGTCACTTCCGCCGGTTGCCGGCAGATTGAGGCCTTTGGCCACCTGATGGGCAAACTGATTTTCTTTGGGGGTGACTTTTCCGTTCAACACTTCCAGGGCATCAACCAGCTTAAAAAGGGGTCTTTGCATCGCCTTTTGCGGGGTCATCCCCACATGAGAAGTATCAAATGTAAGAAACCCTCTAAATGGGTGGGCAGCGATCATAAATCCGTTGGCTGCAATGACCTCCTGCCTGAGCGATTCGATCGATATGATGCCCTGGATATCCTCATCAAAACCAAACACCAGCATATCTCCCTGATCGGTGGTAATTTCGTTGCCGCGCAGGATTAAAAATTGGTGTTTTTTTTGCAATTCGGCTACCCGGGCGGGATCCCATACGAAATTATGATCCGTGAAACAAATGGCATCCAACCCAATTCGCTTGGCTTCTTGAATCAACTCATCTTCTGTGGCTGAACTGCAGGGTGAGGCCGGATACGTGTGAACGTGCAAGTCTATGGTGAATCCGGAAGAAAGTTTTGGGCCGGGCTCATCGCCCGCAGTCTCTTTTGGGGTGGATATCCTTTCATTGGGCCGGCGCTCCTCCTCAACACGTATCGAAGCGTGCACGCGGCTGAGCGCTGGTTCGGATTTCTCAGCGTTAATAAAATCAGTAAAACGAAGATCAGGATGGCGCTTGCGGGCTTCTTTCCATTTATGGATAAGCGCAGCCTCTTTGGCCGAATCACAGCACTCGATCAGTAAATTGGCATAGTGACGACACGCCTTGCGCCCGATGATTTTGTGAACCGCTTGATTAAATCCTTCATCCTCAATGCGAAATCCGATGACCTCCTGAAGTAGCGGAATCGCTCGGGGACATTCCGGTGTCGTATATCGGTGCCATTTTCCGTTAAGCGATAAAATCTTAAATTCGGATAACTGAATGGTCACATCGATTTCAAGACTGTAAATATCGTCATCGAGAACACCGTGCACAGCCAAAGTGTCGGCATCTTTTATGACAACATTCGTCATTTTATTTCGAGCGTATTTCAGCACTGTTCAGCAGGCTCCATCTCAATGATCTAGAAGTGGTTTCAAAACCTCAGATCAGGTTCAAGGGCAAGGCGCAGGCCGATCGATAACGCGCAGCATACATGGGTATGTGAGCATTTATCGGAGGCCTGTGCTGCACCGTATTCCATAAAATCAGATGCGAATCCCGCTTGCGGGGCAACGCAGCCATTGGGCCTTAGATGGGGTTTTCAAACCACTTCTACTTGGGCGGAGGCATATCACCTACAATTGAACTGCCGGGGGCAAAGGCCGCACAGCGGTTATAAAGCCTTGTGTTTTCCCTGATCATTTTGGCAAAAAATTCTTTTTTTTCCCGGGGGTTTTCAGGGATATCTTTTAAGGTCCCTTTGGTAAAATAAATGATCACCGCATGACAACATTCCTCCACCATAAACGCCAACTCTTTGCATTCCGTGACTTCAGCCAGCAGCCCTTCGATTATTTTCAGCATACCTGAACCGATCCGAACACCAACTATTTTTTGAAGCGCATCGCCGGCATTCCGGCATGCCGCTCTATAGGTGCGACGAATTTCGCCGGCGGCATGGATAATTTCAAGATCCGGCAGTTTGATCTGAACCGCCACCATGGCATCTGTGAGCGTATCTTGAAGGCGGCAGGATGACCGCAATGTTTGATCGTCAATCTGCTCGACACTGGTACAGCGGTTGCGCGTAAAGCTGGTCAAATCAGGCATAGCGCTTACCTCCCGTTAGATTTTAAGCCGATTTATGGACGGTACTGTTCCGGTAGCACCGGCGTCGCACCCCATTCTGCCGGCCAGATCTGCCCGGGTTTTTCTTTGCGTTTTTGCTTTAATTTTTTAAGTCCGGGCCGTGCAAATTTCAGATGGCCTTCCTTCAGGGTACGTCCATTAATGGCCGCTTCGCTGCGCAACCGCCTCCCAACGGTGCGTTCCATCTGCCGCCCGAGCCACAGCACCCGATCAACATCGTAGCCGTGCTCAATTCCCATTTCATCGATCTGAACCAGCATATCCTCCAGACAGGTAAGCCCGACGAAGCGCGGATCATCATAATAGTACTCACCGGTTCCCGGCACCGGACAATCGTCCAAAAAATTGGCCGGTTGGCCCCCCATCCCGCCGATCGTTGCTTCAAAATAAGTAATGCCGGCTTGCAGCGCCGCCAAAACCGATGCCGACGATACCCGCTTGGTTTCATGGAAGTGAGCGATGTGAAGGGAGGTATCCGGTATCTGGTCTAAAATCATGGAGAAATAGCGATATACATCCGGTGCAGAGGCGCTGCCGTCATGGTCCGCATGTTCGATATCAGAGGCACCGATCTCCAGCCATCTTTTGGTAAACTCGACCGCATCCTTCAGTTCCGTGGCCCCGGCGATAGGGCTGCCCCAGATCGTGCTCACCGTACCGCACATCTTCATCCCGGCGTCTGCGCTTTTTTTGATGCAGCGCTCCGCTTCTTTCCAGTATTGCGGCAACGTGGTTGCGGAATTGGCAAAATGGTGTTCTTCCTCGGTTGAAACCATCATCAAACAGCGATCCGGACCGATACCTTTTTCTTTCAATTGGATCGCCTGATCAACCGCGCCTTCGCGGATCGTCACCGCAGTAATGCAAACATCATCGGGATTGATGCCTTTCTTTTCACAGCGCTTTTTAAATCGATCGCTTCGCAGATGGCTCAACACCTCTTCAGCATCGCTAAATTGCGGCATCAGATAGGGATTACCAAGGTTGGTGACCTCGATGTTACGGCATCCGGCAAAAATTAATTCTTCCGCATAAAATGTCTTTGCGCGGGTAGAGATAAACTGCTCCAGGTGCTGAAATCCATCCCTGACCGTGATGTCGCCGATGGTTACCTTTTTCGGCATTCTCGGAAAAATTTTCCAGTAATCGTATTCTGTCATTTTTCACTAATCTCCCTTCATAGGTGCTTATAAGATATTCATCATAAATTCACTATAATTCATTTATTCGATTTTGGATAAATCCGAAACACAAATATCGAAATGCGAAACAAATCCGAATTTCTTAAATTCAAATGTTCAAAACAAAAAAGCATTTTCATTTACGTAGCATTCGTTAATCACTTCGTTTTGGATTTTGTATTTTGGTCATTCAATATTGTTTCGACCCATTTTATAAAATCAGGCGGGTTTCGAATTTCGGATTTTAATAGACCACCGAGTTCCGTTAGATAATAATAATCGATGAGCCTGAGACCGACATTATTTTCCCTTATATACCGGTTTCCGCTTCTCCTTAAAGGCGGCCAGTCCTTCAAGACGATCCTCGGTGGGAATACAAACCCAATAGGCATTTGATTCAATGGCCAGACCCGTGTGAATATCGGTTTCCAGCCCATAGTTGATGGCATACTTGGCCTGTTCGATGGCAATCGGGCCGGCCTCACAGATCATGGCAGCCATTTTGTTGGATTCGGCCAGCAGGTCTTTGGGTTCACAGATCTTGTTGACCAAACCGATGTTCAGGGCTTCTTGTGCGCCGATACGCTGCCCTGTAAATATGAGCTCTTTGGCTTTCCCCCGCCCCACCAGCCTCGGCAGCCGCTGGGTGCCGCCGGCGCCTGGAATGATTGCCAGACGGGTTTCGGTCAGGCCCATGGTGGCGTTCAGGGATGCAATCCGGATATCGCTGGCCAGGGCCAGCTCGGTTCCCCCGCCGAGCGCAATACCGTTTATAGCCGCAATAACGGCTTTGTTCAACTGCTCGATGGACGTAAATAGATTGCGGATGGTAAAAATAAATTCTCTGACCTGATCCGGCGCCAGGGTGGCACGTTCTTTAAGATCCGCTCCAGCACAAAAGGCTTTCTCACCGGCTGCGGTAATGATGACCACCCGAATATTGGCTTTGAAGCGCAAAGATTCGATCTGGTCCCTCAAGGCATGCAGCAGTGGAAAATTTAATGAATTCATGACCTCCGGACGGTTTAGCGTTAAAGTGACCACGCCATTTTTTTCTTTCACCAAAAGGGCACGTTCGTTCATATATGCCTCCTGTATGAATTGACAATTGAAGATTGAATATTGAATACGGTGATATTAGGACCCTTTCTTTCTGAGCGAGCGCTCGGTCATATATGCATTATTAATGAACCTTTTTAATTTGTCAATAACTTAATCAGTCGGAGTGGCGCAATCTATTATCTTAATTTATATATATAAATTTCAGATGGTTAATTTATATATCAAGTCTAACATCCGAATGGCTTGACAACCTAAAATGAGACATGTTATTTATCGATTGAGCGCGCGTTCAGTTTAATTTATGGCTTGCAACCATCTGATTTACACTATAATAAGCTAAAATAAATTACAATCCAATTGGCGCCAGCGGTTGCCGGGTGCTCGTGACCCTTTTTCATGAAATCCTCAAGCAGAATAAAACGATTGGTCTGGCATCTTTGTGCCTGGACGGCGGCGAAGCCGCAGCCATGGTCGTTAAGAGATAAACCCTATATTATGGGTTTCAGGTGTCAGTGTTCAGGATTACAAGACTGAAGACGGCGAGAATCATCATATTCCGTTTTCTGTCATATGTTTTCTGACACCTGGCACCTGAAACCTGACACCCGAAACCGAATAAATTGAGATAAGGAGGAACTGATGG
>JASFGM010000180.1:0-6218 GCA_050123755.1 Desulfobacterales bacterium | reverse complement strand
CGGCGCGGATGCGCGATTCCCTGACCATCAACCATTAGCAGATCAGGTGGTGATTTCAGTTTGCCCAACGCTTCCAGAATCACCGGTCCTTCTCGAAATGCAAGCATCCCGGGAACATAGGAAAACGTAACCGTTTTTGAGGCCAACGCTTTTTCCAGGATCTTCAGGTCCGTCAGGTTCAACACAACAACTGCTGCATAGGCCATATTGCGGCCGTATCCGGCATCCACTCCGGCCACCGTCGCAATATCGGCAGGCCGGATACGTGATTTCCGAATCACCCGGGAGGCAAGCTTGGTTTGAAGCGCAATGGCCGCTTCAGGTTTCAAATCCCATGGGTGGACAATTTTTTGAATGCCATTTATCGCCATCATCTTTGCCCTCGTCGTTGGATCTTTGTTTACAGGGGATCTTTATGCTGACAACCGGGAACTTCCGATGATTGACATCCAGCAAACCAAACAGCAGCTCCAGGACCACGTAAAAGCCCTGACCGTGATTATCGGTGAGCGCAGCGTGGGTTTACCCGCTAACCTCAAAGAAACCGCCGCATACATTAAGTCCTTTTACCATGCCATTGGCGTGCCGGCAAACAGCCAATCGTATTCGTATGCTGATTTTGAGGTCGAAAATGTCATCACGGAAGTATCATTCAGTCCGCATCCAAAATACCGGTATTTGTTGGGGGCCCATTATGACTCGGTGGCCGGCACCGTTGGAGCGGATGATAATGCCAGTGCCGTTGCCGTTCAGCTGGAGACGGCCCGGCATTTGGCTGCGCTGATAGGAAACGAAAAACGCGATCTGGCGGTGAAATTTGTGTCATTTGCGCTGGAAGAACCGCCGGCATACAATACCCGCCATATGGGCAGCCGGATGTATGCCAAGAAAGCAAGTCGAAATAAAGAGCAAATTGACGGCATGATCTGTCTGGAAATGGTCGGCTATACCTGTCATGAACCGGGCTGCCAGAGTTACCCGTTTCCACTGATGTTTATGGATTACCCCAAGGAAGGCAATTTTATCGGCATCGTCAATAATTTTAAAAGTCGCGATTTTGCCGGGCGGCTGGTTGAACAATTTCAAAAAAATAATCAGCTTCCGGTGGTCAAGTTGACCGTCCCTTTCAACGGATGGGTGCTGCCGGCGGTAAGACTCAGCGACCATGCGTCATTCTGGGATCAGGGATTTAAAGCGGTCATGGTGACCGACTCGGCCTTTTACCGCAACCCCTATTACCACACCGCCGCCGACACAATGGACAAACTGGATTTTGAATATATGGCCGAGGTGGTGCAAAGTCTGCTTCTTTTTTTCCTCTCCCACCACTGATTTTTATTTAATTGGCCACGGACCCACACGGACAGACACAGACCAGGGTAAAAATTAATTAGCCACGGACTCACACAGACATACACGGACAAAAAATTAATAATACCATACGTACTCGCGCAAAGCTTTTAACAACAAAAGGTCCGTGTTCGTCTGTGTGGGTCCGCGGCTAATTAATACGCCCCGGGATCCACGTTTTCCATCAAATAGGCCTGGTCCGCCCCGGAGCGGGCGAACACCCCCACATTGCCCAGGCGAATGTTCTTTAATCCCACGGCCTTGACGCGCCGATAGGCGTCGACCATTTCGACGACCGTGGGGCTGGCATGATCTTTCATCTTGTATTCCGGAAAGAAGGCTAAAATGGTAAAAGGGATGTTGCTGTCAACGCTGTATAAAATCCGAGCGATGTTTTGCAGATCATCCGCTTTTGCAATGAATTATTTTCAATTTTTCAGCGTATCCGCAAGGAATTCCGTAAAGCGCTTCCAGGATTTTTTATCGGCAGCCTCTTGATAACGCTCTCCACCAAAAACGGTAAACGCATGTTGGGCGCCGCTGTAGGTGATCATTTCGTGGGCAATGCCGGCCGCTTCCAGTTCCTTAGTTAAATCAGCGAACTGGTCCATGGTAATCGCGTTATCCGCTGAACCGTGCATGATCAAAATTTCCCCCCGGGTTTTGGTGTAATTTTGCCCTTCCGGGGTCTTCAAGCCTCCATGAAAAGTGGCAAAACCCTTCAGGTCTGCCCCGGATCGCGCCAATTCAAGCACGGCTGCGCCACCGAAACAATAGCCGAAAGCGACGGCATTCTCGATGTCCGCACCTCTGCTCTTGGCCGCATCCAGGGCCCCTTGCATCAAAGCCCGCATTTTCTCTCTGTTTTTATAGAGTTCACCCGTATGCTGGCGTTTGTCTTTAACTTCAGTGGGTCGCACACCGGCACCAAACAAATCCAAAGCAAAAACAGCATAACCCAAATCCGCCAGCATATTGGCACGCTTGACTTCATAATCTGTCAGGCCATCCCAGTCATGGATCAGCAGCAAGAAAGGCGCCTGGTCAGAAGGGCTGATGTAATATCCCTCATAAGGTTGACCATCGACCTGATATGTTACCGAAGCGCCCGTTGCGCCGAATGCAGCCGTTGAAACGATTAACAGTGAGCATATATATACAAAGTATCGCATGATTAGATCCTCCTTTATCGTTCATCTTATAATCGTCTTATTCATCAATGATTTTATGCTTCGTCACGATTTTCAGGAAACATGACGAATTAAATTTCAAAGTAATGCACCAATGGGATCAAGTCCAGCGATCACAGTGAGAAGTTCAACAAAAAGTTTTTTACCGAAGGCACGAGGTGTGGTCTCAAAACCTTAAAGCATAAAATTCTAACTTCCGCGGGTCAGATATATAAAATTTTTGACGCATTATTTTTGTGAATTTCGTGTCTTGCCTGAATAAAAATGACAAAACCCAATTTTTTTGTTGACACGAATTTCGTGTTACACTATTCTCGTGGTATGAAAAATGTTACCATTACACTGGATGAAGAAGTGGCGCGCTGGGCTCGTATTCAGGCTGCGGAACACAATACGAGTGTTTCCCGCCTTGTGGGCGAAATGCTACAGGAAAAAATGCTTGCAGAAAAAAGCTATCAATTGGCCATGGACCAATACCTATCGCAGCCCCCCCGAGAGCTGAAGGATCCTGCAGCAAAATATCCAACTCGCAAGGAGCTCTATGGCCGCTAAGGTCTTTGTCGATACAAACGTTCTCGTTTACAGCAGGGACGCTTCCGAGCCACAGAAGAATAAGCAGGCCATCGCCTGGATGAGCCATCTCTGGAACATGCAGGCAGGCCGATTGAGCTTCCAGGTTCTGCAGGAGTTTTATATTACGGTTACTGAAAAGCTTGATCCCGGGCTGGATCGGGAAAGCGCCCGCAAGGATATTCGTTCTCTGCTTCCGTGGCGACCCATATCGGTGGACAACCGGGTTTTTGATGGCGCCTGGCACATTCAGGATCGTTTCGGGCTGTCTTGGTGGGATGCACTCATTGTTTCCGCAGCACTGGTGGCTGATTGCCGCTATTTACTCACGGAAGACTTACAGGATTCGCACATTTTCGGAAATTTACAAGTGATCAATCCTTTTCACACGGAACCCGAAACACTGGAGTTCTAGCTTCAGATTAGGCAGCAGAATCGAAAAATTTCAGCTTCACGCCAAATTTAACTATACGACGCCGAACCCCAACCATTTTCATTTTTTTGGATTGAATTCGTAAATCCTATACTTTTTATGCATAAAAACGCGCACTAATTACCGTTAGATTCCTATTTAAAATGGGTTAGGCGTATTAGATATCCCCAATAACCTCAGAAACGACACTTTCAGACTTGTCCATCATAGCCTGGGTCCTTGCATCGAAAGATATCAAATAACCCGCCATTGCCTTTAAGGCGTGAGCGGCCAGATAACCGGCAGGATAAACACGATAACGATCAGAACGACCACCGTTAATAATCCGCCGACCTTGAAATAATCCATAAAGCGGTAGCCCCCCGGCCCCATCACCAAGATATTCGCTGGGTGTGATATGGGTGTCATAAAACTCGCCGATGCTGCCATGGCAACCGCCATCATGAGGGCATGGGGAGCCAGCCCCATATTCGTTGAGGTACTTAAAACGATGGGCGCCATGAGCACGACCAGTGCGGCTGTCGGCACAAAGCAGGTCGCCAGAAATGTCAGTGCGACCAGGCCCAGCATTACCGCCCGGGGCCCATACGGGCCGGCAAGGGTGACAACGCCTTCAGCGATCATCCTGGCAGCTCCGGTTTGCTCCAGCGCCGTGCCCAGCGGCAGCAGCCCGGCAATCAGGAACACCGCCTTCCACTCAATCTGACGATAGGCTTCATCCATGGACAGGCAGCCGAAAAGGACCATCAAGGCTGCACCGATTACAGCAGCGATGTAAATCGGCACCCATCCGATAATGACCGGCAGCAGGATTACGACCATAATGGAGATTGAAATTTTCATCTTCTCCCGCCGTACTTCTTCCTGAGCCGTTCCCGTCAGCACGATAAAATCAGCCTCACTGCCCAGCATTTCCAATTTGTTGCGCGGTCCCAGAAGAAGCAAGGCATCGCCGAACCGCAAGGCCATGTCCCGCAGGTTGGAGCGGTAAGCCTTTCCTTCACGCCAGATGGCCAGGACGCTCAAACCGTATTTTTCACGAAAATTCAGCTGGCGCAGCGTCGCTCCAACCAGTGTCGTCTGCGGTGAAAGAATGGCTTCCACCAGCCCGACATCTCCCGATACCAGCGCCTTGATGTCCGGGCGGGTCCTTCGTTCGATAATCAGTTTTTCAAGTTCTTTTAAAATTTCAAAATCCGTGAGGCGCGCCTCGACGACCAGCCGGTCATTGGCCTGCAGGGTTTCCCAGGGTTCCGGCATCAGGATCGGATCGTCTCCCCGCAGAATTCCCAGCACCCGGCTGCCGAGGCTTTCTGCCAGCCGGCTTTCCTTCAGGGTTTTTCCGATCATGGCCGAATCCGGCGGCACCGTCATGACCATCAGGCGTTCGTCGAGATGATAAATATCGATAAGCTCGGATCGGGAAACGAACCTGAATTGCTCGAACCCGGAAAAATTTTTTAATTCCTCCAGGCGTTCATGATGCCCGGAAATCAGAAGCACATCACCGCGCCCCAGCGGTATGTCCTGGAGATTGGTGCGTCTGATGCTGTCACTGCGGCGAATCGCCAGCACATTGGATTCGAATCGGCCACGAAAGCCGATCGAATTCAGCGTCTTGCCGATAAAGGGGGAATTTCCCGCAAGGATAATTTCTCCAATTTTAATGTCACCTGAGTAGGGTTCTATGATATCAACTCCACCCTCTTCAACGATTAACTGTTGCCAGTTTTTCAATTCCTTTAAACCGTCAATTCGGCCCTCAACCGTCAACTGATCTCCGGCCTGCAGGGTTTCGGCGGGTCCCGGAGCGGATCGTATTTGATTCTTGCGAATAATGCTGATCACGTTCCAGCCTAAGGCCGATCCCATGCGGCTTTCTGCCAGGGTTTTATTTACGAGCATCGAGTCAGGCGGTATGCGGATATTGAACAACTGCTCATCAATGTCGTATTGGCTTTCCCAGTCCACGGATTTGTTGCGGGTTAATTCTTTGGCAACATCCCGCTGGGGTAAAAGCCAGCGCCCCATAAAAACCATAAATGCGATGCCGCAGAACATAATCGCCAGGCCCACGGGCGTAAAATCAAAAAAGGTAAACGACTTTAATCCCGCATCCCGCAGGGCTTCACTGACAAGGATGTTGGGCGGCGTGCCGATCTGAGTCGTCAGCCCCCCCAGCAGTGACCCGTATGCCAGCGGCATCAGAAGCCTGGAAGGCGGGCTGCCCGTGTGGTGCGCAATATCCATAACCACCGGAAGCAGTAAAGCCGACACAGCCACATTATTCATGATGGCGGACATCACACCGGCGCTGATCATAATAACGACGATCATTCGAGCTTCACTGTTACCCGCCAATCTCATCACAAAGTGACCGATGGTATTGGCCACTCCCGTGCGGGTCAATCCCCCGCTCAAAATAAATACCGCCCAAATGGTGATGACGGCCGGGTTGCTGAAACCCGCCAGCGCTTCAGCCGGTGTTACCAGGCCGGTTAAGGTGACCGCACCCAGCGACAGCAGTGCGGTGACTTCCATCGGAATCCATTCCGTTATCAAAAGAATGACGGCGACGATCAGAATAGATAGCACGAGCATGATTTCTGGTGTCATAATAACGATCCCTTCAATCTAAGCATCAGATGCTAAAAGTTGTTGATAATTCCAGAATG
>JASFGM010000179.1:0-6262 GCA_050123755.1 Desulfobacterales bacterium | reverse complement strand
TTATGCGGATTTGACTTTGATTTATCAAAAGGGTAGCTTTCAAAAATTGCCCTGGACCTATCCCGATTATTCCGATGAGACGATGCTCAAATTTCTCGACCAGGTGCGGCGTAAATACGTTTTGGATGTCGGGCAAACAGATTGATTACATTGTCTGTTGTCAGTCGTATTTGGTCCGTAGTAAATTCCGGGCAAAGATTTTAAATAAAAAACAACTGACAATGGACCACGGGCAACTAACCATTGCATACAGGCGCTTGGATGAATCAAATGCCACCGAATCCATATCATTTACCCTTCTTTGGAGATGAGATACAATTATGATCAAAAGCATGACGGCTTTTGCAACTGCAGAAAATAGCGTTGATGAATTGACGGTGAAAATCGAGATTCGATCCTATAACAGTCGACATCTGGACATTTTTTTGCGGGTTCCGCCTGCATGTCAGCCCCTAGAGGAGAAAATAAAGGGACTTATCACGGATCGGGTGGCTAGGGGACGGCTTGAAATTCGGGTGCAGATTGACGATAGCTCTGAAGAAGCCCTGGCGCTGGAGGTCGACTTCTCCAGGGCCGAGGCACTCGTGGCGGCCTTCAAACAATTGAAAAGCCGGTTCGACCTTAAAACTGATATCACGCTGGAAATGTTGCTCGGCGCCGGTGGCATCATCAAAACAGGTGAGAAGCTGGAAAAAGAGGATATTGTTTGGCCGGCAGTAAAACATTGTCTCCAGTTAGCGCTTGATGATCTTGAAGCCATGCGACAAAAAGAAGGGGACTTTATTGCCAAGGATTTTGAACACCGACTCAACTTTCTCAAGGCCTGCCTGAAGAAGATACGCAAAAACTCAGATGATCTTTTGCCTCAATACCAGGAACGATTAAAAGAACGGGTCGCCTTACTGGCACAGGACAGTGTTGAACTTGATCCCGCCCGGATTGCCCAGGAAGCCGCCTTCTTGGCTGATCGCAGCGATATTTCCGAAGAAATTGTTCGGGCCGAAAGCCACCTGGATCAATTTGACCAGATTATGAATGCCGTTGAACCTGCCGGCAGAAAGCTTAATTTTTTACTGCAAGAGCTCAATCGGGAATTCAACACCATGGGTTCCAAAGTCGGCAATGCGGAGGTGGCTTATTTAATCATCGATGTAAAATCAGAGCTCGAAAAGATTAGGGAACAAATTCAGAATGTGGAATAACCCTGAGCTGAGGGCCTGGTGCATGGCGCGAAGGATAAACCGGGCTCCGGGCAAACTATCCATCCAGAAAACAGGATGCGCTTTGCGCGATGTATTAAAGTTGGAGGCATAATGGAACAGATGCTGTTAAATATTGGATTTGGAAGTTCGGTGGTCGCGGATCGTGTCGTTGCCATCGTTTCTCCCAATTCCGCTCCTATGAAACGGCTCAAGGATGAGGCCAAAGAAGATAAGCGTCTTGTTGACGCAACCCATGGCCGCAGGACCCGGTCAATGATCGTCATGGACAGCAACCATATTGTCCTGTCGGCCATACAGGCAGAAACCGTCTCACAACGTTACGCGATGCTCAAGGAGCTAACCTGATTTTTTGGCGCATGAGCATAGAATCGATTTGGAGTCACTAGATATCAATATGCAGCCCAAATCGGCGCATTTGTTTATTATCGCCGCACCTTCCGGAGGCGGTAAAACAACCCTCTGCCGCGAAGTGCGTAAGCGGTTTGCCGATATGCTCTATTCGGTATCCTATACAACACGCAAGCTCCGCGACGGTGAGCAGGAAGGGGTGGACTATCATTTCATCAATAAGAACGATTTTGAAAATGGAATTGCTGCCGGGAAATGGGCTGAGTGGGCCCTGGTTCATGGTAACTACTACGGCACATCGGCCGATTTTCTGGATAAAGGTTTATCGGATGGCCGCGATATTCTCCTTGATATAGACGTCCAGGGAACCCGCCAAATTCTTGAGCGCTATACGAACAGTGTTGCCATTTTTATCCTGCCCCCCTCGTTGAAGGTGCTTCAACAGCGCTTAAAAGCAAGAGGTACTGACAGCGCAGAGAGCATTGCTGTTCGACTCAGAAATGCAGAAAAGGAAATGAACCAGCAAGATCTATATCATCACGTAATTGTTAACGATCAACTTTCGAAAGCCGTACCGGAGTTGATATCCATTATTGAAAACTATCGCACAACGGACAATCTCCGACGTGAAGGCTGAAATACTTTATGGTTTTCATCCGGTTTATGAGGCCTTAAGGGCCGGGCGCAGAACCTTCCACCAAATCTATATTTCAAACCAGGCGCATACCAAACGGATAAAACAGATTACCGCAGCGGTGGATCGTAAAGATTTGCCGATAAAAGAAGTTAGTCCGGCGAGGCTCCAAACCATTGCCGGTGCTGTTTCTCATCAAGGCGTCGCTGCCAGCGTGACGGCCTATCCGCTTGTTGATGTTGCCGATCTTTTAGAAGCGGCTAAATCCGGTGACCGCCCGCCGTTTCTACTTTTACTGGATCATATTGAAGACCCGCACAACCTGGGTGCCATTATTCGAACAGCCGTATGTGCCGGTGTCGACGCTGTGATTATACCGAAAGATCGCTCGGCCCACCCCTCACCGGCCGTATCCAAGGTATCCGCAGGCGCCCTGGAATATATGCGCGTGGCGCAGGTGAATAACCTTGTTCGCGTTGTCAAAACGCTCAAAGACCGGGATTTGTGGATTGTGGGTCTGGATCAAAACGCAGGGCAATCCGTCTATAATGCAGATTTAACAGGCGCAATCGGCCTCGTCATTGGCGGGGAGGAGAAAGGAATACGAACCCTGGTTAAACAAAATTGCGACTTTTTAATTTCGATACCCCAGACCGGAAAGGTCGGATCACTTAACGCGTCGGTGGCCGGGGCGATTGTCATGTACGAATCCTATCGGCAGCGCTTTATTGGGAATAAATAGCTGTCAGGTGTCAGGTTTCGGGTGTCAGTCTCCTGCTTCAAAGGTTCGGTACAATGACTTGTTGGATTAGTTTCATTTGTTTCATTGGTTGAATTGGTTGGTTTAAACCGGACCAATTGAACGAATTAAACCAATCAAACCAATTGAACCAATAAAACCGGCATTTAAGGCTGTATCCTAAACCTCTGAACCCTGAGCCTTTGAACCCGACATTAGGAGGAAATCCCAGCGTGCATCTAGATCGCATCATGAAACATGCCGCCCATGACTGGGCAAGGCCATTTTTTAACATCATTCTTGACACGATTTTTCCTGCCAAATGTTTGGTATGCAGCCGACTTTTTGAACCCGCCGATATAAGACGAGCCACAAATGCTGCGGCCGAAATCACGGATACATTCGCAGAATCTCATCGGTTGCTGGCCGCTTATTGTTGCCCGGATTGCGTTCTTTCTTTTATGGCCATTTCATCGCCGATTTGCAGCTGTTGTGGAATTATGTTTAAAAGTCGTCAAGGCCAGGATCATCTTTGCGGGGATTGCATTACGCAGCCGAAAGAATTCAGAATCGCGCGCGCAGCAGTGGCTTATGATCACCAATTGATGGCCGTTATGCACCGGTTCAAATACGCCGGAAAAATCCAGCTGGCCGGACCTCTGGGCGGGCTGGTTCGCGACGCGTATATGCGGTATTGGGACAGGGAAACGGTCGATCTGATTTTGCCGGTACCTTTGCATACCATAAAATTTCGAAAGCGCGGTTTCAATCAGTCGTATTTACTGATTCGACGCTGGAAATCGAAACCCGCTCCAATGGTTGCTGAAGTATTTGGCGTCCCTGTAAGTACGGATGTCCTTATCAGAAGCAAAGCGACCGTATCGCAGACTGGGCTTGGCCGCCAACAGCGTTTGAAAAACATCAAAGGTGCCTTCAGGGTCAAGATCCCTGAGAAAGTTATTGCTAAAAAGGTATTGCTGGTTGATGATGTTTACACCACCGGCGCAACGGTAAATGAATGCGCGCGCGTGCTTCTAAAAGCCGGTGCAGAGCGAGTCGACGTTCTGACGGTGGCGCGGGCGATGTAGCTGTCGTTGCCTTCGGCAAATCAGGTTTCAGGTGTCGGGTGTCAGGTGTCTGGAAGCCAAACAGAGGGCATAAAACAGATGACGGAACACAAAAGACTGACTGTTTTCTTCCCTCATCTGTTTGCTGACACCCGAAACCTGACACCTGAAACCATATTGAGAACTTTGTAACCTTTCTACGGATAATGACATTAGGAGAGAATCCGTTATCGAGGATATAAATTTGAATTTTGTGAGCAAAAACGGCGTGTCCTTTTACCAATTTGAACACCTGCAAAAATATCCAACAATCCGTCATGCAATTTTTACACGTCATTTCGGGCACAGCACGGGTGATTTTCAAAGCTTAAATGTCAGTCTTGACCTGGGCGATGCGGCGGATCATGTCAGGAAGAATCGAAATCTGGTCTCCCGGGTTATTGAGGGCCGGGATCTGGTCTTTGTAAACCAGGTTCACGGCGATCAGGTTGTCATATTGAACCCCAAGAACATCGATTCTTATGGTGGCCTCCAGCGGGTTTTAGGAACCGGCGATGCTCTCGTAACCAATGTTTCCGGGAAATTTTTAACGACCCAACTTGCAGATTGTCAATCTATTCTGTTATACGATCCGAGTCGACATGTGGTTGCCAATGTTCACTCGGGTTGGCGGGGCAGCATTAAAAATATTCTTGGACGTACGGTGGGGGTCATGAAAAAATACTTTAAGTGTAACTGTGCTGACATTATTGCCGGTATCGGACCATCTCTCGGGCCATGCTGTGCGGAATTCGTTAACTATCGAAAGGAGATACCCCAAAAATTCTGGTGCTACAAATCAGCTGATGACCATTTTGACTTCTGGACCCTAAGCCGTGACCAGCTCACCCATGCCGGTGTTCGCGCTGAAAATGTTGAAACCAGTCGTATTTGTACGAAATGCAACACCGAGACATTTTTCTCCTATCGGGGCGAAGGGCGGACAGGCAGGTTTGCAGCGGTAATTGGGCTAAGCCGAACAACTTCCGCGTTCGAACATCTATCTTTGAAGGTTTAACCATGGCCGACATAATCCAAGAAAGAGTTCAGGTGGTGTCAAACAAACCGGTGGGTACCGGATACTTTCGAATCCGAGTGAGCTGCCACCCGCAATATACGAAGGCGACTCCCGGCCAATTTGTCATGGTTCGCTTAATAGATCAGATCGATCCGCTCCTCCCGCGTCCGTTCTCGATTCATCGGTTAATCAAAAAAGACGGTGCCGCTTGCGGCATAGAGCTGCTTTACAAGGTAGTGGGCAAAGGAACTGACCGGCTGTCTTTCAGACAGCCGGGAGATTATTTAGATTTGACGGGACCGCTTGGTAAGGGGTTTAGCATGCCTGGCAAATTCGGGCAAATAAAAATAGTTGCCGGCGGAATCGGGGTTGCTCCGATGATTTTTCTGGTAGAATCCCTGAAGGAACAAACCCGTGACCCTGCAGATATTCAGGTTTTTCTGGGAGGGAGGTCAAAAGCGGATCTTTTATGTCTAGAGGAATTTTCAGCCTTCGGCGTGCCGGTGCACACGACCACCGATGATGGAAGCTCTGGTGACCATTGTTTGGTGACAGATCCGCTCGCTGACGCCATGACTGAAAATAAGCCCGATATTATTTATGCCTGTGGCCCTCTGGAAATGCTGGCCTGCGTCGCCGGTATTGCTGATAAACACAGGGTTTCCTGTCAGGTCTCAATTGAAACCATGATGGCCTGTGGTATGGGCGCCTGCCTGGGGTGTGCGGTTGTCAGGCGAAATCATAGCGACACTTATCTGCATGCCTGTCTGGATGGACCGGTGTTTGATACCAAAGCGATTCGTATTTGAGATCTGAAACGCTAACCCGGACAAGCGGGGGATAACAATTGAATATTCAATATTCAATCATATGCAAATATCCCAATACAATTGTTTTGGCATAAGGGTAAGATTTACATTGACTTGGGTATTATCCTGTGTTAGGTCCACTTCCTTCAGACGGGCGTGGTTAGGACCTTCTTGAAGTGATGGAAGGTGCTGTATTTTATGAGAAAAGATACCAAACGCGCTTTTAGGGAATTGGCGTATTACAGCAGCCTGGGTCTGTCTGTATCCTTATCGATATTTATCGGTCTGGCTGTGGGGATTTATCTCGATCGGCGATTTGAGACCTCGCCCTGGTGTACACTTGTGTTTCTGGTACTGGGGATTATTGCGGGTTTCAGAAATATTG
>JASFGM010000178.1:0-6268 GCA_050123755.1 Desulfobacterales bacterium | reverse complement strand
CCATAACACTGCTACTATCCCTGGCTATTTGGACTTTCGTGCGAGATGACCCATCTCAAAAAGGCTATCTCAGCTACGCGACCGGCAGTACGGCTTCAAATCCTGGATCTAAAGCTTCAATTCTAATTGACCTGTCCAATATTTTTCGATATAAAAACACATGGATTCTCAGCATCGTTCCAGCCAGTTTGGTCGGTCCCCTGCTGACGTTTACCGGATTGTGGGGAATCCCGTACCTCACCGCTCATTATCATCTAACTCCAGTAAAAAGTGCTACTCTACTATCCACCCTTTTAATCGGCTGGGCGCTCGGCGGACCCGTTTTGGGTGCTCTGTCTGAAAAGACCGGGCGCAGAAAACCAATCTATTTTTGGGCCCTGTGTCTCTCCTTAATTGGCTGGATACCCATGCTTTTCTTTCAAGACATCCCTTTGTGGCTTATCATTGTTCTTTTTAGCATCGTGGGATTTGCCTGCGGCGCCATCGTTATTGGAATGGCTTTTGTAAAGGAATCAGTGCCGGCAGCGTTGGCCGGAACAGTTTCAGGCGTCTGCAATATGGGCATGGAAATGGGACCCATGATTTTGCAGCCCGCCATTGGCTGGGTTCTTGATTTTAGATGGGATGGATTATCAGAAAATGGAATCCGAATATATGACCTCAGTGCATATCATGTGGCCTTTAGTGTAATGATCGGCTTATCTCTTCTCGGAACCTTGATTATTCCTTTTGCCAGGGAGACTTACGGCCAACAAATGCAAGAATGAGATAACATTTTCCCCACGGATAGCTAATATCTAGAAGTGGTTTCAAAACCTCAGATCAGGTTTCCCGCTTGAACGCGGGATTGCACATCTTGATTATAACAAATTAAGGTGTGCATCAAGGCAAGGCGTCCCGCCAATTGAAAACGGAGCGTACACGTAAGTACGTGAGTATTTCAATTGGCGGGGCAACGCAGCCATTGGTCCTCAGATGGGGTTTTGAAACCACTTCTAATGTTAGGCAGGTAGATTATTATGTCTCGCAGCCGTGTAAAGAAGAAGGTATTGCTTATCGTTCTTATTTTTATTCAAATTGGTTGGTTAAGGGCCAATGCGAATGAACTGTATTTCATAGATGCACATAGCCAGGTAGATCACAATGTGGTTCCATTAAATAAGATTATCTCCCTTATAGATAGTGCCGGGGTTCGGCAAACGATCTTATCCGCACGCGGTAATTTAAAAGGGAAAACCGTGCTAAAGTTATCCAAAGAAAATCCCGCGCGAGTCACGCCGGCCGTAAGAACAAAAGGCAGGCCCTACGACACAGGTTCAAAGAAATATTATGAAATACTCAAAAAACAAATCGCTACGAAACAATATCACGCAATCGCTGAGGTCCTGCTTTATCACGCTAAAAAGGGTAATAAGGCCCCCGCGGTAATTGCTTACCCGGATGAGAAGAGAGTGCAGGTTGCGCTGAATTATGCGATTGAGAATAGCTGGCCATTCGTGGTCCATATCGAATTTGCTTCGTTGCATGGAGAAAAGCGAAAGAAATTCATGAGGGAATTTAAGCAGTTGCTCGACCAGCATCCGAAACACCCATTCATTCTAACACACATGGGACAACTGAGCAGAAATAGATGTCTGCGGTTGATCAAAAATCATAAAAACGTGCACTTCCACACTGGATGGACCAATCCTGCAGCGGTTGAAAGCTCAAACCAGCCGTGGACGAATGTATTCGAGGGAGATCTTCTTGCGCCTGAATGGAAAGACCTTTTTAAGCAATATCCCCATAGGTTCATCTTTGCGTTGGATAACGTATTTGCTGAGCACTGGAGCGATTTCTACCGAAAGCAAATGAATTATTGGGAAAGGGGGTTAAAGGCGCTTCCTTCAGACGTTTCACATCTGATTGCGCATGGGAACGCAGAGCGTCTTTGGGGGATTCGACAAAGCAACTAAATTTGCCTGACGCGCCCGTCAAGCCGGCGCTCGTCTATCGCGGGGCTTATCGGAAGCATTACCGATATCTGCTGTGATATCCGAATTTAAGCTTCCTCTGTGATATTCCGGATTTCTCCAGAGATTGTCGAAAAAGTCCCAAAACAATTCCGACCCTTTTGATCTAATCGAGATATTATTTCTGTTTGAATTAGAAGACTGAAATCTCGTCAGAAAGCGCGCATCATAACGGCCCACCCACTCATCGCTAGCATCATTGCAACGATCATTGCTTTTAAAGCTGGCTCCAACAATCTTATCAAAACGATCAGCCCGGAAATTACAATCGTTGCGAATATCACTATCGCGGGGGCCATTACCCACGGAATCTTATCCGCTATCTCTAAAAGAAGTTGCATTTTTATTTACCCATTTGCTTTTTAAGCTTCATCATCGTGCCAAAGATTGATGAATAATTCGTCCAATCTAGCTGCTTGCCTTTCGGAAAATACAAATTTCAAACCACGCCACTCAAACTTTAATTAGCGCAAATAGAATCAATTTTCAGTTGGTCGCTTTCAGGATATGTGTATTTTCGATGTGCTATTTTCGGCGTGAAGGTCTGCTTTGAATTTCAGCTATACGAAAGCAAGATTTCACAAAATGGTTGAATTCGGTTCTGATATTATATATGTACCACATTTTGTATGTCAAGAATAAAGCACCACAATATATGAGGTACGAATCCATCCCTTTATGCCAAAGCTCTAGAAGTGGTTTCAAAATCCCATCTAAGGCCCAATGGCTGTGTTGCCCCGCAAGCGGGATTCGCATCTGATTTTATGGGCTAGGGTGCAGCACAGGCCTCCGATAAATGCTCACATACCCATGTATGCTGGGAACAACGACGTTATCGATCGGCCTGCGCCTTGATGCATACATTAATCTGTTTAGATCAGATATGTAATCCCGCTTCAGCGGCGCTTTGATGCACACCTTAATTTGCAAAATCAAGATGTGCAATCCCGCGTTCAAGCGGGAAACCTGATCTGAGGTTTTGAAACCACTTCTAATAAAAAACAAACAATGGTTAGAGAAAGTGGATTTTAGATTTTAGGCTGTACTTTTAGGTATGGTTTTGATAAAAACCCCAACTTTTGGGTGAACATATCTGAGCAAGAATCGGCTCAAGGGTGTTCGGCGAATGAAAGGCAGATTTAAAATGCAAGATGAAAAAACTGTGTGGTATGAAAATTATGAGCCCGTCCAAGAATATCTGGATAGAGAGTTTTCCAAGAAATCCACCGTTGCAGAGAAAGAGCCTAAAACAATGAGGTTCTCCTGGTTGGAAATAATGAAGAAATCATTTCATATCAAATAAGATCGCTAAGTGCACGATGCGTGATAAGGGTGTATGTTTAGGAGACATACGGGTTATTCTTGGCGACTGACAATCTCTTTATTTATAATGTCTTTGTGTAATTAAATTGATTTTGATATTTTTATAGTCTAAAATCTCCAACAGATCGGCAGATATCTACAACCTTTGGGGTTTTATGGTGTTTGGTAAAGCTAATTTTTTTAAGAAATACATCACCATGAATGACGGAGCAACAATTGCTCTTTGGGACACTGAAAATGAGGCAATGCCATTGGTATTTGTGCACGGATTTCCCGAAAATCATCATTGTTGGGACCATTTGATATCAAGTTTGCCAGATACCGTTACAAAAAGCTTTCGGCTTATAACTTATGATTTAAGGGGTTTTGGAGAGAGTTCAAAGTCAGGAGAAGCTTCTATTAACAGGCTATTTAAAGACCATCAAACCATTGTTGAAATCCTTCAACTTCCATCATACCATTTTATCGGACATGATTGGGGCGGTGCATTGGCTCTGCAAACCGCAAGGTTTAAACCTCAATCGCTTATATCTGCCACTGTTATGAATACGAACTTTTGGAAGACCGATTTGTCAGGTATGTGGCACTTAATTTTTCTTAACATTCCACTGCTGCCAAAAATAGCTTTTAAATGGTTCCCTAAACAGTTCTTCAAATTTGCAATGATACAATCGTTTAATGATTCAAGCAGATTAGAACCAAAAGTTCTAAAAAGTTATTTTGAAATGTTCTGCGACACCGAAACAACCCGGTATTGGATAAGGCTATATAAAAATATGGCAAAGTCTTTAGCCTTACAGCAATTCCCACTTTTGTCCTTTATTTTGCCGGAAAATAAAACGCGATCTCCTCAAAGACCGACTAACTCTTATCATGTTAGTATAATGCTCGTTTGGGGAGAAAATGATCGTTTTGCTCCACTTTGGATTGGAAGGGATATGCTTTCAAGATTAACCAAAAGGGGAGCTAATGTTGCTTTCAAGACAATTTCAGAAGCTGGGCATTTTGTCCAAGAAGATCAACCGAAAAAAATCGTCCCTCTTTTAACAGAGCATTGGAATAAGACCGAAAAAAAATAGAGATGATATCACAAGTTGCCCGATTTAGTGATGTTCTCAGAGACTGTCGAAAAACCCTGAATCTGCAAATTTAGCGCCTGTAAGTTATTGATTTTATTGTATGCAAAATTGCTAAAATCGCCATTTTTGGACTTTTTCGACAGTCTCTCAATGTATCACCACTGCAGAAATCCTTATATTATTGACTAAAATCCATCGATTTGGATATAAATGCGTTTAACCAATTTCTAATTCTCCTGCTCCAACTGATCCGAAGCGGTTCTCCCTTTTCGGAATCGAATCCGATTTCTCATCTGATTTCTGCACTCCTCCAAATAATCAACATATCGCGTTTTTCTGTTTGAAACCTTTAAAAAGGGAGTATTATTAAACACCCATTTAAATGAAAGGGGAAAAAACATGATTGGAGCATTGATTGCAAAAAGTAAGGTCACTTCTTCATATGACTTGCTAAACAGCAGAGACATAAAAGGCTTTCTCGCAAACTGGCACGATGAATCAACTTGGGTTTATCCGGGCGGCATCTCTGCCAGTGGAGAGTTCAAGGGTAAAAAAGCAATAGAAGAATGGTTCCAGAAGTACTTGGATCAGTTTACAAGTGTTAAAATTATCCCCAAGAGCGTATGTGTAAACAATATATTTGATTTTGTAGGTACGAACGTTGTTGCGGTAAATTGGGATGAAGAGCTTACAAACAAAGACGGTAATCAATTTCAATTTAGCGGTGTAACTATTATCACCCTCAAGTTTGGCAAGGCGACGCACGCCCAAGATTATATCTCCAACACTGATGAAGAGCTAAGAAAAGCATGGGGTGAATAAGTGGCAGGATTGATCGTAGCTATTACAAAAATGGAGTTGATATCAAGTTTCCCGTTTTGGTGATATTCTCAATCTGCAATTTTGATTATACTGTTAATGTTGAATGGTCAGGAATCCTACCATGCTCGGGTGCAGCGAAACGCCTGCACGCAACAAGGAGTGGTCATGAAACTGTCAGTCATTACAGGGGCCTCAAGTGGAATCGGTGCGGCAACGGCGCGCCGAATGGCGGCCGATGGGTACAAGGTGGTCCTATTAGCGCGCGGACGGTCCAAACTTGACGAAGTGGCCGCGGAGATTGGCAACAACGCTGTGGTCGAAGTCTGTGATGCCAGCGACGGCGACGCTGTGCTTGCGATTGCCGAGCGAGTGCGCGACGACTTCGGAGTACCGGACGTGATCGTCAACTGCGCCGGGGCCGGTCAGTGGAAGCTGATAGAGGACACCCCCCCGGCTGAGGGGATGGCAATGATGCAAGCGCCATATTTCGCTGCGTTCAACCTCACCCATGCTTTCATGCGCGACATGCTTGGGCGAAATCGTGGCGTGATCATCCACGTCGGTGCAGCTGTGTCGATCTTCACGTTCCCTTCCTGCACTGGGTACGCGGCAGCACGTTGGGCCCTGCGAGGGCTGCATGAGTCGCTGTGCGAGGACCTTCATGGCACCGGGGTGCGCAGCTGCCATGTGGTGTTCGGCAAGGTGTCAAGCCCCTACTTCGACCACAATCCAGGCGTAGAAGAGAAAATACCTGGCATCGCCAGAACGGTGCGCACCATATCGCCCGAGGAGTGTGCCAAGGTTATCGCAACGGCGGCGAAACGGCCACAGCGGCAGGTGGTCTACCCGCTCATGCTGCGGATGTACGTTTGGAGCTACGCTCTGTTACCGTGGGTTACGCGCTGGCTACTACGGACCACTGGTGCCAAGCGCCAAGTTCAAACGCCATCGTCTTAGGGGCTCCGTCGGAGCTGCCCAACAAGCGCATACAGCTGACGCATCTGACAAGTCTCGCCTTGTAGATGGTCCGGG
>JASFGM010000177.1:0-6282 GCA_050123755.1 Desulfobacterales bacterium | reverse complement strand
AGAGTGAAAATTATAAAAAATTTTTAAAAACATAATTTATAAAATTCTCCGTGGTCTCTGTGGACTCTGTGGTGAAAATATCTCTTAAACACCCATTCATTTAAATTCTGAGAGATATATGAGCAACTTCTTACGCGCCAGATTATGCTTATACCCGCTATGACTGCCCATGGCCGCAAGAACAGAATCGGCAATTTCTTCATCATTTTTACCTGCCTCACGCAGCTCCCTTATTTTCTCGGAATTCAGCTCCACAAGTTGCCGAAAGCTTTCCTGGTCCCGGGAGAAGAAAACGAAAAACCCCAGGATAAAAACCAGCACCGAGGAAATTATGGCGATATACAGATCATATCTGGAGTCCGGGAAAAACGGCCGCAGCAGACTGTTCGGGTTGCCCGCATTCAGCAGGGAATACATCGCAACCAGCCCGATGATGATCATCAGTCCGTAAACGATATAAAGCAGAGACTTCGGCAACAATCTTTTATCCTTGGAAAATAGGACACAGATTACCACAGATAAACACAGATAGGATCATTTAGGTATTCGTATTCTGGAATTGAAAATCGGAATTCATGCCTTTTGGTCAAATCTGAAATCCGCATTCCAAAATCCAAAACCTAATAAATCTGTGTCCTATTTGAAAAAATGGGGAAAAGCCGCGATGCGCTTTTCCCCATTTCAAATTAAAAGATGAACAAGCAACCTGTATTAAACCGGTCGCGCTTCACCTTCTTTCATCGCGGCCCATTGGGCTTCGGCTTCCGCCCAGGCTTCTTCGGAAGCTTCTTTTTCCCAGACTTCCAGGCCGCGTTCCGCCCGGGTGGCGCCGGGCAGCAGATTGTCCAGGATTATACCCAGGATGGCGGTCACCGCCATTCCGGTCGTTAAAATGGCCTGCAGGATATCGCCGAGCACTTTAAAGAAGACGCCGGCTCCGCTCCAGTCAATCGGTACCGCGGCTGCAGAAAGCATTGAGCTGAAATGATAGGGCACCGAGAGTCCCGCAAAGAAGGATATACCGATAATAAACAGGTTGCGGGAGTTATTCAAGTTGACAATCTGCAGGTTGGATAAACCGACGGAGGCAATCATTCCGAACAGACCCACAAACATGGCGCCCACCACCGGTTGGGGTAAAGTGGCCAGGATAGCGCCGAACTTGGCCACAATGGGAATAATCAGCATAACCGCCGCACCGCAACGCACCACCCGACGGCTGGCGACACGCGTCAGACCGATGGAGCCGATGTTTTCGGAATAGGTGGTGGTCCCGTTGCAGGTTTGCAGGATACCGGCGACCAGACAACCCAGACCTTCAGCCCCCAGGCCTCGAGAGATCATGCGACCCGTCGGCACCGGCGCCTCGGATATGCGGGCACAGGCATAATAATCGCCGATGGACTCGATCATGGAGGCCAGGTAACCGGCCAGCATGCCGAAAACGCCGGCCCACAGGGTTGCACTACCCAAATCCGGAAAACCCCACTTAAACGGCATCAATGGTTTCAGGCTGAACCAGGGCGTGGCTGCGATCAGATCGGTTTTCAGATAGGCCGGACTGTCGGGAGAGATCATTCCGGTTACCGTACCGATAAGCGATACAAGCCAGCCGGTCGCGATGGCAAGCAGGACCGGAAAAAGCATAAAGGCTTTGGATTTTTGCGAAAATACCTGGGAGTAGAGAATCAGGGCAAGCAGCGTGATCAGGGATATGATCCAGTTGCTGGCCATCCAGGGGGCGCCGATGCTAAACAGCGCTAAACCGATCATGGCAATCGTGGGCCCGATTACGATGGGGCTGATAAGCTTACGCACATGGCCCATGATCCCGGTGTAACCCAGGACAATTTCAAATACCGAAGCGATCATAATCGCACCGGCCACATGTTGGATCTGGATCTGCCACATGGGTTCCGCACCGGTCAGTTTCTTGGCCGCCACCATGCCGATGATAGCGAATGTGGGCCCCAGAAATGAAAACGTGCCGCCCTGAATAACCGGCAGACGGTTACCCAGCGGAGATTGCTGGATCAGGGTGCAGATCCCGGAAGTAAAAAAGATGGTTGAAATCATCAATGCCAGCTGTTCCGGGGGCAGTTTCATGGCCCCGCCGACAATGATGGGGATGAGGACCGTGGCACCGAACATGGTCAGATACTGCTGAATGCCCAGCAATATCGCCAGCGGCCACTTGGGTTTACTGCCGAGAGGATAAACAATCCAATGTTGCTTTTCCTGTGTGCTTTCTTCATTCATTGTCTGTTGACCTCCTTATGGGTTGGCCCCCTTGTGGGGATGGTTAAGATGAATAAATGCCGACCTCCTTTCGCCGATTTCGAATGCATGCAGACAAACCTGCTCACATTCGGTTAGCCTAATAATTTCAACGTGCCATTATATTCTATGTGCCGACGGTTCGGGTCAGGTCGGCATACATGTCGGGCCGTAGATCCCTGAAAAACTGCCAGCCGTCCCGTACCTCTCGAATCAACTCAAGGTCAAGATCCGCAATCACGACTTCGTCTTTATCTTCGCTGCCTTTCACGAGCAGCTCGCCGCGGGGGTCCACGAAATAGCTGGAACCGTAAAATTTGCCGAATTCCCACGGCTTTTCAAGGCCAACGCGGTTATTGGCGCCGATAAATACGCCGTTGGCCACCGCCTGGGCCGGCTGCTCCAACTCCCACAGATACTGGGATTTACCCGATGTGGTTGCGGACGGGTTAAACAGAATCTCCGCACCCTTGAGTGCCAGCAGCCGGGCACATTCGGGAAAATGGCGGTCGTAGCAAATATAGATTCCGATTTTGGCGTAGGCGGTTTCAAATACCGGAAACCCCAGATTGCCCGGTTTAAAGTAAAACTTTTCCCAGAAACCCGGCCAGGTGTGGGGGATGTGAATTTTTCGAAACTTACCCAGGTAGGTGCCGTCGGCATCAATTACAGCAGCCGTATTATAGTAGACACCGTCAATTTCCATTTCGTAGACCGGGACGATCATGACCATCTGATATTTTTTGGCATATTCGGCCAAACGTTCGGTGGTCGGACCCGGAACCGGTTCGGCGTTGCGATACCATTTGATATCTTGTTCGGCGCAAAAATAGGGGCCGTAGAAAATTTCCTGAAGGCAAAGTACCTTCACCCCCTTTTGTCCGGCTTCTTCAATTAAGGGGATATGTTTTTGGATCATGGCTGCTTTAATTTCGGCGGGTGTTCCCTCATGCTTGGCGTTAGATGCCTGGATGTGGGCACACTTTACAACTCTGGACATTCGTCTCTCCCTTTCGGCGCTTAATATTTCCTAAATTGAGCGTTTCAAATTTTAAAAAGGGTTAATTTAAGTATTTTGAAATGGATCTTTATATTTTTAGAAAGATGCTATTTCTTTAATGGCAGGCAGTCGCAGCTGTATCGACTTAAAGAGTCAAAGCCGAGGTCCTCATCGTTGACAAATTAGCCTTCTTATATGGGTATCATCATTTTCCGTCAAGCTTTTTTCGGGCTAACAACAATAAATGAGTCAACCTATAGAAATTAAAGCCATTATCAATTGACAATTTTTTTTGAAAAGCTTAAAATTCCAGTTTTGTTCCACTGGAAGTGGTTTCAAAACCTCAGATCAGGTTCAAGGGTAAGGCGCAGGCCGATCGAGAAAGCGCAGCATACATGTGTATGTGAGCATTTATCGGAGGCCTGCAACACAGCCATTGGGCCTCAGATGGGGTTTTGAAACCACTTCTAATCATTCCCTACGGTCCACCGAATGGAACTTTTTTTTAAACTCAAGAGCCGATTTCTCCAGCAGACCGAACGTCATTCTGCTATACGAAGGGGCGAATTATCTCATGCAAGGAGGAAGAATTGTGAGTCGTTTTGATAAATTTAAAGCAATGGGTAAGGGGCTTGATCTGGCCCAGGCGATTGCCGAGGCGGATCGCTGCCTGCTTTGCCATGATGCGCCCTGCTCCGAGGGATGCCCGGCCGATACGAAGCCGGCTGAATTTATCCGCAAACTGCGGTTTAAAAATGTCACCGGGGCCATACGCACGATTAAAGAAAATAACATAATGGGAGGCGCCTGCGGGGTTCTTTGCCCGACCGCGCGACTCTGTGAGGAAAAGTGCAGTGCAATGTTTAAATCTCAAAATCGCCCCGAGGGGGCTGAGCGTCCCATTCAGATCGGTAAAATCCAGCGATTTTTGGTCGAACATTCCTGGCAAAGAGGCTTCAAGATATTTGCAGGGCCTGAGCCCAGATCCGAAAAAATAGCGGTTGTGGGATCCGGGCCGGGCGGTTTGAGTTGTGCGGCCGAGCTGGCCAAAGATGGCTATCAGGTTACCGTTTTTGAGGCGCGTCCGGAACCCGGCGGGGTATTGCGTTATGGGGTTGTATCTTACCGATTTGATATGAACTTCCTTAAACATGAAATGGAGGATGTTGAAGCTCTGGGCGTTAAATTTCAGTGCAACTCACCGATCAATGGCAAGAATGGAGCCGAAAAGCTGCTAAGAGATGGCTTTGATGCCGTATTCCTGGCCCCCGGTCTTTGGGATGCGGCCACCATAAAACCGGAAGGAAAAGATATTAAAGGTCTGTTTTCATCGGTAGACTATCTATCGGCTTTACGTGACGGACGCTTTGATGAAATGGAGAAGAAAATCAAGGGTAAAATCGTTGCCGTCATCGGCGGCGGATCGGTGGCCATGGATTGTATCGAATCTGCTGTCAAACTGGATGCCAAAGATGTTTATCTGATATACCGGCGATCTTATGCCCAGATGCCGGCGGAATCCGATGAACGCATCCAGGCCCAGGAGGCTGGAATCCACTTTATGTTGCTGAACCAGCCGCTGGATTATGTGACTGACAAAAAGAATCGACTCAAGGGATTGAAACTGATCCGTACCCGTTTAGGAGAGCCGGATGAATCCGGCAGAAGAAAGCCGGTAGAAATATCAGGTTCCGAATGGATCATGGATGCCGATGTCGTGATCGAAGCCATTGGCAATAAAGCACCGGATGAGTCCCCCGACTGGTATCCAAATGTTAAGGTCGATGGTAAAAAGCGAATTAAGGCCGATCCGGAGACCGGCAAAACCTCGGTTGCCGGCATTTTTGCCGGTGGTGATATTGTTCGCGGACCGGCCCTGGTGGTTGAGGCGGTTAAGGACGGTAAAGCAGCCGCCCGGGCCATCAAAGAGTACCTTAGCAAATAGCAGTCTAAAGAGTCGGCGTGTTTTTGCGGCAAAAATCAAGTTTTAAGACAGGCAATAAATCCGAATATCGAATATCGAAAAGCGAAACAATCTCGAAAAACAAAAATTCAAATGATCAAAACGAATTATCAACTGCATGGTTGCCTAAATTTGAGTTTATTTTGGTCATTAGAAAATTCAAATTTAGAATTTGTTTCGGATTTCGATTTTCGTGTTTCGAAATTCCGGTTTACCCGGCTTAGGAGGAACTATTGTGGTTAACAATGTCGATCTATCCGTAGATTTTTGCGGTATAAAATTTAAAAACCCCTTTTTGCTCTCATCATCGCCGGTTTCCAACAGTGCCGAGATGGTGGCCCGTTCGTTTGATGCCGGCTGGAGCGGGGTGGTATTTAAGACCTTGAATTCGGACCGGCTGCCGATCATCCATCCCTCTCCCCGGATGCACTGCGTTCATTACGGCAGCAAAAAGGCAATGGCGGTGCAAAATGTTGAAATGATTTCCGACCGACCGCTGAAGCACAATCTCATGGAGCTCCTGTATTTGAAGAAGAATTACCCGGATCATCCCATCATTGCCAGCATCATGGGGTTTTTCACCGATGAATGGGTGTATCTGGCCAAAGTGGCCGAGGACAACGGTGCCGATTTGCTGGAGCTTAACTTTTCCTGTCCGCACATGTGTATTGAAGGGGCCGGTCATAAGGTCGGGCAGGCCTTCCAGTTGCTGGAAGGATTTACCGCAGCGGTCAAAGAGGCGGTATCCATTCCGGTGATGGCCAAAATGACCCCCAACATTACGGATATGAACGAACCGGCCATGTACGCTAAAAAAGGGGGGGCAGACGCCATCTCCGCCATCAATACCGTACGCGGCATTTCTTCCGTGGGTCTGGATGATTTTGTTCCCACACCCAATGTTTTCGGAAAAGGTGCCATCAGCGGAACCTCAGGACCGGCTGTGCGGCCCATCGGGCTGAATTTCATCGCCTCCATGGCCCAGAATGACCAGCTGAATTTACCACTTTCCGGAATCGGCGGCATCGAAACCTGGATAGAT
>JASFGM010000176.1:0-6312 GCA_050123755.1 Desulfobacterales bacterium | reverse complement strand
CACCAGCTGAAGCCACTTCTGTCCACTTAATAAGCCTTTCTAAAAGCAGGTCCGGCGCAAAAATTATTTAACCAATAATATTTAGAAAGGAGCGTATTATGGCTGTAAAAATTTTAATCAAACGCAAATTTAAAGAAGGAAATATGCAAGCGGCATCAAGATTTCTGATTAATAACCGCAACGGAGCAATGATGCAACCCGGTTATATTTCTTCAGAAACGCTGCGAAACATAGAAGACCGGAATCAAATTGTGGTAGTGTCGATGTGGGAAAATTTCGAAGCCTGGATTGCTTGGAAAAACAGCGAAACTCGAACAGCTAATGAAGCTGAATTTAAAGATTACCTGATCGCAGAAACAGAATACGAGCACTATTCATTGGGTCTATCGTTAGAGTAGCCGCGGTTCGTTTTTTTATACCGATTTATTGCTAGCGATGACTTTTTTGTGTCCATGAATCCTGCCCGCTTGGATACAATCCAGCATCTAAAAGGTGGCAGTGAAAATTGTTGACGTCCATGAAATTCTCACTTTCTCAGCGCTAATTTAGACCAAGGGGTAGGCATGATAAAAGCAATGTTCCCCCCTTCGCCTTTAAGGCTATGGAGGGCAAGCACGGCTCCCCTTTTCGCCTTTTGGGCTGCGGAGGGCAAGCCGGGCCAACGAATGAAGTGCAAGACCCCATTTCTCGAATTGAGAGGTGGGGTTTTATTTTTTTAAAACCATTTGGCGCTTATACTAAAAGACACGCAAAACTATCGGTGTCAAGAAACGGGGGTGAGCGATGATCGAAATCAAGTATCCAAAGAATAATTCAAAAGTTTCTAATCAGGAGGTGCGCTTCAGATGGAAGAGTGAATCTGCCGCTGCAAGGTACAAAATCGCGGTCTGGTCGCTGGAAAGTATAGGACGCATTTTCGACTGGAAGCTTGTATTTTCAGCCACTCCCACGGATCCGGAATTTCGTCGATATCTAGCGGCGGAAAAATTTTATTTTTGTTGTGTATACGCAGTCGGTGCTGTGGCGGGCATCGATTATGGGACCCAAGTCGTTCAGCCGCGACCCGATATTCCGCCTGATTTTATGAGGGTACCACCCCCGCCTGTTCCCGATGAACACAGAGAATCCAGCAATTATTCTGAATCCTATTTTTATGTAAAGAAAAAAGAGAATTATCTCCAAAAATATTTCCAGATAAAAGCAGCGCAGTTAAAGCCCCGCTATTATTTAAAGCCTGCCGTCCCTTTGCTGTTTGCTCTATTGGAAAGGTACGTAAAAAGCATCGAAAATCCCGATGAGAATAATTCCACGGAGCTGGATCAAAAATTTGGTAAAGTCATTGAGGCGCAGTCAGGCGATTTGCGCTCACGTGACAAACTGGCCCAGCTGGTTAAGAACTATCAACGCTCGGAATTGAATGCGCTAAAAAAAGAAATTTTTGGACCCGATTATGCTGAAGCGCCGCCCGAAACCGACTTTGAAGAATGGTCCCAAAATTGTTTAGATGCGATGTTTGGTGACAGCTGGCTGAAGGAACTGAGACATCCAGAGGTTAAACGCAAAACGATGGATCTCGAATTCAAACGTCCTCAGCTACTGATTGCCAGAGAAATTGATCTGGCAGCGGAGCTGAAAATTCCCATAGACAGAGACCTAGTTGGCAGCGAAAGCGATCAATTGAATCCAGAATTCTTTTATTTTTTACGAATCATATCTTTTGACGATACCGAGCTCGCACGGATCGATTTGCGGTTAAGGTCCGATGAAAATGGAAAATATTTTCTCTATTCACCTGCGACAGAGATGCATCGCTATAGTTCTGCCGTCTATAAGACAGAGCTTTGGGCCAGGATACCGAATTCGGAAAACGAAGTCATCTGGGGAGACGACGGTAGGCTTACGATCAATGGCGGCATACCAATTGTTTTGTACGTGGAACCGCCGGCAGCGCCTGAGGATTATACAGACACCATTAAAGTAAACGTCAGAGATGGTGGACAAGGCAAGCAAATTATTTTGAAAGACACAGCCGGAAGGTATCATATTCCCGGTGGAGAATCCCCACATCTAAAGACAACTGAGCAAAGCCTGGAAAGTCAGACCTTTGCTTTCAAACTTTCCGATGCCAGCCCGGAACCACCGGATTCCGGTATTTATGATTTGTTTTTTTTAAACATGGAAGAGAAATTATCTCTCAACTCAATAAAATTTCAGGTGAAGGGTTATGAATACCGGGTTTGGATCAAAAAAATATCATGTCTCGATGAAAGTAATCCGGAATGGTGGGGAAATGATACCATTAGTTTTGAAACGTTTATCAGCACCCATAATTTTCTGCAAGACCCCACTTCCAGCAAAACTTATGGGGGATTTAAAAGGGGCAGGCAGAAATCTAATTTTCAAAATAATGATAACTTTGTCTATCCATATGTTATCCGCCCTAACGGTAGAAGAATCATCGAAGATTACATTGCAATCAGCATCGCAATTTATGAACATGATGATCTGGGATGGCTGGCCTGGTTAATAGATACAATTATTGATCTTGTGCAATCCTTTCTGGCCCATATGGTGGATGCGTTTACTTTCGGACTTGGTGGATATCTTATAACAGCAGGCCTGGAACTTGCCGGCGTCAATGACATGCGGGAACAGGCGATCGATTCAATGGTAGCCAGCTGGGAAGTCGAAATTCTGCATGAGGGCAAGGTTAAAATGACGCCACCGGAAGATAATTCGATTGAACATCCACTCTCAATGAAAACAGATGAGAGTGAATATCGGGTGAACTTCGTAGTAGATCGTCAAATCCAAGCGTAACCAAAGGAGAAAACAATGGCTCTAATTCAAACTGTTGAAACCGACGAGGCAGAAGGTCAAGTTAAAAAGATTTATGACTTCATGCAGAAAATGGATCAGACCTGCTGATTTTACAATTGGGAAATTTAAGATGTGATCATCATACAAAGAGTTGCCAATCTTAACTCTGAGATCCTTAAAGTTTTAGCGGCAGGTGCCCGTGCCTGCAGAAGGGAGGCGGAAATGGAAAAGAAAAAATTGCTGGCGGGCTGGAGCAAGGTCTGCCCCGGATGCAACATCGGGCGGAAATATCCAGATTCCTTTATCGGCAGGAAAGTAAGGAATCACTGGGAAAAAGGGTGTCCTTCGCATGACGCCTATGTTGAGGTCTATGGTAGTGAAGAGGCTTCACCGAAGAAAACCACAGATTAAAAGAAAGGTTCCCCCCTTCGCCTTTAAGGCTTCCTCCTTCGCTAACCGCCGTCGCTAAAGCTAAGGCGGTCAAGAAGCTTCGGAGGACATGACGGAGGGCAAGCAGGGTTCAAGGTTAATTGGTTGATTGGTTGATTAAGTTGAATTGGGCGGGTGCAGGCGCCCCGTTTTTCACAAGACAATTTATTTCGGAAACGACTTGACAGGATTAATGATCTCTAACTCCAATTTAGCCTTGCTTACATCGTTGCCTGGGTTGCCTCGTTTGGATTTGCCTTTCTTCGTTTTTAACTGAGCACCCGGCACTCCTTGCGCTTTTCTCTGAGCTTCTACAATCGCTTTGTGCATCTCTCGGCTGTAAGGCAGTTGATATGCCCGCGGCTGGGTTCTACTATTGTAACTAAACACGCTTTGCGGATTGAGCAGCGCTTTGACTGTTTGTTCGGGACTTTTTGAATCCGGTTTGATATTGACCCAGAAATAGATGGCACCCGGATCATTTTGTTTCGGATCGGGTTCCTTGATGCGGATGGCTAAAACTTGACTGTTATCAGGGATGGATTGCGAGATTGGCCAACCCATCAAATTCGGCACACTGTAATATAAAACCAGACCATACCATACGGTGGCAGGAATCAGTATTGCTTTAATTATGATCTGACCTGGTGTGCGTATAGAAAACCACAAAACAATTGCAGAGATAATTACAAAAGCAATTGACAAACCAATATAGCCTGACCACATACCCATCTAAAACTCCTCAGCACGCACCAAACCAAGAACCCGGTTCATCCGGCACCACCCGCGCCTCTTGGCAGCGAGGCTGTCTTTACCAGTGTCTTGGGAAGGTCGTCCCAATTGATGATATCACCCTGATTGGTCATTACAAACCGGGTTACTGTGATTTCTTCCCATCTACTCTTCATCATAATTTTTTTATAAAAGACGGTTGCAACTTTTGGATTAAGTTTATCTATGCGGACTTCAACTAGAATAGGATTTTCATCTCGTTTACTATACATGTGAACATTGAGCACCCATTCTCCGGTGAGAAACCCTCTGATGGTGGTAAGCTCTTGGTTATGGGAGTACTCAACCCGGTGTCCGTCATCTAGTGTGATGGTGTCGTTGACTTTCCCACGATCGTCTCGGTCCAAATGAGCCAGGCCAACGTCTCTTTGCCGGAAGTGTAACACGTTGCCGGCTGGATCCTGCAACCAGGTGTCTACATCGTCTTTACTGTCGTCGCTCCATGTGACAGTGATGACGAACTCGGCTTTGGTTTTAATATCCGCTTTTTTGATACTCGGGTTGATCAACAAAAATGCGATAATAAACAAAAAAACAAAGCCCACCAGCGTATTGAACAATAGATCCAAAAAGCTTGTATTGTTATAATATATTCGACGCGGCCTCATTCTTCTCCAGAGTTGTTGAGAGATAATCTAAGTGATGCGTAAAGTTGTACAATTGCAGTTTCAGTAAAAGACTACAAACAAGACCGGCAGCAGTAGTGTACAACGCTGTGCTCATACCGGCGCCCATTTTAGCCAACACCCCCTGCATACTGATGACATTCTGAGGGTCCATCTCTGAAAAAGTGGTGTCCAACATGTAGATAAAACCAGCCACCGTACCAATCATTCCGAGGGTCAGAAGCATGTCACTAACAAACCAACCAATGTCACTTTTTTTGTAATAGATAGCGATATGTCGATTTGTGACTTTATCTTGCCTGCACAAACGGTATGTCTCTATGCCTGTGCGTACTGTAAAAATTGCAAAAACTGCATAGATGAGAAAACTGATTTTGGTAAAATCTGCCTGGTTGACTTTATGTATGACGCCTGACAAGGAAAGCGCCACAGTACCTAAACTTGCAACTGCAAAGAATAACCACCACCGTAGCAGAATACTGTATTTTTCTAACAATGCCATGATCAGCACATCCTTAAAAAATTATTTAACATAATCATCAAAAATATGATGAATCGGATTTGTCCTATCTCATATGCAATCACGAATTGATTCAAATCCCATAAATATCACTGCTTCTGCGAACCAAACACAGAGTCTTTTCTCCTATATATTATATCGGTTCAAATCGCATAAAACTTAAGCATTTCATAAGATTTAAAGAAATCAAGCGGGAATGGAAAGAAAGGGGGAAAGTTGGGGACATCCATGAAATTGTTGCCTTGAGGGTCTGGCCGTGCGAACTATCTGTAATTAAAGTGCTAAAATGATAGACAAAGAATTAGAGGCGATCGCATTGATCCGGAGGTCTGTTCCGTCCAGACAAATGGAAACACGCCTCACATATACATGCGCAAAATACGATTCATGTTTGCGGATCAAAAAATTGCTTGATTTCGGGTCAAACAAAGGGTATTCTCTGTTAATCAATAAAGTCCCGCCTTATACAAACGGGACAGTTTCTTACTGAAGGAACAATCCATTTGTCAAAGTGGCATCCTCCAGTTAGCAACGTTGAAAACTTTAAAGAAAGGAGAATGTTATTATGGCTAATGGAACTGTTAAGTGGTTTAATGATCGCAAAGGGTTCGGTTTCATTGAACAAGAAGACGGACCGGATGTGTTTGTCCATCATTCAGCAATCAACGCAGCCGGCTTTAAATCTCTCAATGAAGGCGACCGTGTCACTTTTGATATCGAGCAAGGCGAAAAAGGTCCTGCGGCTGCTAATGTCACTGTAGTTTAATTTTCAATTCCGAATAAAAAGGGCATCCTTCGATTAGAAAGGGTGCCCTTTTGTTTAGAAGCGGTTTTAAAATCTCATCTAATCGGAATTCATTCCAGCCCATTATCTTCCCGATCATAAGCAGTCAAAAACTTTGGTTCGATCTCTATTATTTTTCAACACTATCGGAAATAAAAAATAGCGGTATCAGGGGTGACAATATGGCGAAATCGCATTATTCATTTAAAAAGCGCAAGAAAGAATTAGCAAGGAAACTGAAGCAGGAACAAAAAAGAAAACGTCGGCAGAATAAGGACCAAATAACGCCTGACGAGAATACAGACGAATCTCAGGATGAGATCAAAAATTTGCAGGAATAG
>JASFGM010000175.1:0-6327 GCA_050123755.1 Desulfobacterales bacterium | reverse complement strand
CGGCGATTAAATTAAATCCATTATAGGCCTGACTCATTTTCCGGACAGCTTTAAGATATCGCTCCGGTGATACGTTTCCGGTGAGAAAATCGCGGATTAGGATACCGCGTGAAGGTGCATTTTCCATGTGAACGGCCGGATCCCGGTAGTTGGTAATCGCTGCGATACGCCCGGATTGGGTAACACCAAGCCAGGTACCGTTGCCTTTCAAATCCCGCCCCGCCAGCACATCAGAATAGTCAGCCCAGTAATCCAGGGGTGCTGTCGGGCGATTATAAAACTCATCCCGATTGGCCGCCAAAATTAAGCGGTAATCCGGATGCATTTTATATGAAAGCAGGATTAAACACATGTTATCTGCGTTGACCCCATCTTTAAATCCATGTTATAAGGCCTTTCTTCATATTTGTTAAGCTATACACAGCGCCGCAATCAATTCCCTATCTTACGGGCGAATGGTTAACGTTCAAGCTATCAAATACGGTAAAACTTGTAAATCGCTGTGTATGTATTCGTAATGATTTAAGTCGTCTTCTATTATTAAGGAGGTGTGAGCATGAAAGAGGTCGTAATTGTCAGTGGATCGAGAACTGCAATCGGAACCTTCGGCGGTGGATTAAAGGACATTCCGGTAACTGAATTGGGTGCTGTGGTCATGAAAGATGTTTTAAAGCGGGCGAATTTAAGGCCGGTCCCAAATGATATCATGAAGGCTGAGGCTCCCGATAAGCTCAAAGACCAGGGCCTTACGGAACTTGAAAAGAAATCTTATGATTGGAATGATAATGCCCAACCCATAACCCTCGATGAGGTTATCATGGGCAACGTGCTTCAAGCAGGTCAGGGTCAGAACACGGCGCGACAATCCATGATCGGCACCGGAATCCCCAAAGAAACGCCGGCTTACACCATAAACAAAGTTTGCGGATCGGGTCTAAAAGCAATTGCCCTGGGGGCTTCAGCCATTATGCTGGGGCAAGCCGATGTGGTTCTGGCCGGGGGGCAGGAAAGCATGAGCCTGGTTCCCATGGCTTTGCCCAAAGCCCGCTGGGGCCATCGGATGGAGTTGACCGGCGTCGGTGATGTCCTGGATCTGATGGTGTTTGACGGATTGTGGGAAATATTTTACGGCTATCACATGGGCGTTACAGCCGAGGCCATCGCCGCTATGTATGGTATTGGCCGGCAGGAGCAGGACGAATTGGGCGTTCTCAGTCACACCCGGGCACGATCGGCCATAAAAGAAGGGCTCTTTGCGCAGGAGATTGCGCCCGTAATCGTTAAAACCCGCAAAGGTGAAACCGTTTTTGATACCGATGAACGTCCCATGGACACCGACATGGATAAAATGGCCAAGTTAAGGCCGGCATTCAAAAAGGACGGAACGGTTACGGCCGGAAATTCATCGGGGATCAATGACGCTGCTGCGGCTGTTCTTTTGATGAGCACAGATAAAGCCAAAGACTTGTCTCTGGAACCGATCGTTAAAATCAAAGCATTTGCTTCCGGCGGGGTGGATCCTGCCTATATGGGGCTGGGGCCTATTCCGGCTGTCAGAAAGGTCTTAACGGCGACCGGGATGACGCTGGCGGATATCCACATGATCGAACTCAACGAAGCATTTGCGGCCCAGGCCATCGGCTGTATGCGCGAGCTTGGTATTGATAATGATCGCCCCAACGAGCTGGGTAGCGGCATCTCGCTGGGACATCCCATCGGTTGCACGGGGGCTCGCCAGATGGTTACGGGCATGCATCATATGCAGCGCAATGGCTACAACACCGGGTTAATTACGATGTGTATTGGCGGTGGCATGGGCATGGCGATGATTGTGGAACGCTAAATATTTTGGTTTTAAAAAAATGTCCTATTTTAGACCTTAAAATCTGGTTTTTTTAATTTTTTTCTTTACTTTTTTTGTAATAATTGCTAATAGTTAGTTAAATTTTTAACCTTGAATCCCATTGAAAATATTGGGTTTTTTAGCAAGGCCGGCGATCTGGCTTTAGATGATCTTTTCACTAACCGATTCTGTTTGATTCCGGTTAGTTATCTGATTTCATGATATTAGAATCCAAGCTGCGATGCACCTAGCGACCATCGACTAAAGGAGGTTCGTTTTAATGGACATCAGCCGTAAGTTGGGAATTTTAGTTTTCTGCGCCGTACCGGCTATCATTGGCGGCGGGATTGTCTACGCAATATTTGACAGCTGGGCCCCTGTATTCATTTATGAAACCCTTCTGGTATTTGCAGCCGGAGGGTTTATTGCCAAGTAAAAAGTCTGTCCTCAAACCTTACAAGAGCCCTCTCTTAATTATTACCATTGCAATGGCCAACCTATTTCACAGGCAATAGCTTTGCGTTGTGGCGTTTGTCCCGATCGACTGTTTTGACTTCTGGTTTTTGTTAGGAGGGAATGTGAGCAATCAGGGTTCCCCAAATTTGATCTTGTGGTTTTTTCTGGCTGTTTTTACCTTGTCCTGTTTCATGATGGGCTGGCTTTTGTGGCCATTTATATCGGTTATCATCCTGGCTATCGTTGTTACCGGTGTTTTTGTTCCGGTTTACAGACTTTTGAATCGAAAATTTAATCCGACGATTGCATCACTGTTGACCTGCATTCTGATCTTTTTTGTTCTTTTTTTGCCGCTTTCGTTTTTTGTGGGGATTTTGGCCAATGAAGCCTGGGATTTGTATTTAACCGCAAGGGACGCGTTACAGAGCAAACCCATCATGGAGCTGCTTGAAAGAAGCGACATATTTGAAAAAATCAACCTATTTCTGGCTAAGTTTAAAATTGAAATCACGGGCGAACAGCTCAACCGGGCGATTGCCGAAATCGGCAGGGTGGTGGGGCTTTTCTTGTATGAGCAGGCCAGGTCCATCACGACCAATGTGCTTAAATTTATCGTCAACTTCTTTTTCATGCTGTTGATTATTTTTTACCTGCTAATTGACAGTCATCGCCTGGTCGCCTTTATCGTTAAGCTCTCTCCCTTGCCGGAGGATCAGGATCAAAAATTGATTCAGAAATTCAAAGACATTGCCACCGCCATTCTCCTGGGCAATGGCCTGGGCGGATTGATCCAGGGCACGCTGGGCGGAATTGTTTTTGCCGTCTTCGGGCTACAATCGCCTTTTCTTTGGGGCGTCATCATGGCGCTGCTGGCTTTTTTGCCGATTTTGGGAATCGGCGGTGTATTTGTACCGGCCGCAATTTTTTTATTTTTGCAGGGCCGCATCGGCGCCGGTATCTTTTTCCTTGTATTTTATATCGTCCTTTCAAGCAGCATCGAATATTTCTTCAAACCCAAGCTGGTGGGGCAGCGGGTGCGGATGCACACTTTGATCGTATTTCTTTCCATAGTCGGCGGACTGAAACTGTTCGGGATACTGGGCATTATTTACGGCCCTCTGGTGGTAACCGCGTTTTTAACACTGGCAGAGATCTATCAAGCGAGTTATCAACAGCTGGTAGAACACGCAAAATAGAGACCTGTACATTTGACAAATTGACGATTCAACTAATCAACCATTTAACTATATTCTCTGTCATCTGTCTTCTGACATCTGACACCTGATGAATCGATATAATAACCCATAACTACTTTACATGGAGTTGAGATGTATCAGAGCGATCGTTTTGCTGAAATCAGTATCGAAAAAGAAATGAAAAAATCATATCTTGATTACGCCATGAGTGTAATCATCGGCAGGGCATTGCCGGATATCCGCGATGGACTAAAACCGGTTCACCGGCGTGTCCTCTATGCCATGCGCGAGTTAAAAAATGACTGGAACAAACCGTATAAAAAATCGGCCCGCATTGTGGGTGATGTAATCGGTAAATTTCATCCCCACGGTGATGCGGCTGTTTATGATACGATTGTGCGGCTGGCCCAGGATTTTTCCATGCGTTATCCGCTCGTTGATGGCCAGGGCAACTTTGGCTCCATTGACGGCGATCCTCCAGCAGCCATGCGATACACGGAAATCCGAATGATGCGCCTGGCGCATGAGATGCTGGAAGATTTGGAAAAAGAAACGGTTGATTTTGCTCCCAACTATGATGAGTCCTTATTTGAACCGACCGTATTGCCGGCCAAGATCCCCAGTTTGCTGATCAACGGGTCATCCGGTATCGCTGTGGGGATGGCCACCAATATTCCGCCCCACAATCTTTCTGAAGTTATTTCCGCTCTAAAAGCCCTGATCGATAACCCGGAGATTTCAATCGATGAGCTTATTGAACTTGTGCCGGGTCCCGATTTTCCGACGGGCGGTATGATTTATGGAACTGAGGGCATAAGGGCTGCCTATCAAACCGGACGAGGTGCGGTCCGGATCCGGGCAAGGCTTCTTGTTGAAAAAGACAAACGCACCCAGCGGGAGACCCTGGTCATCACCGAGCTGCCCTACCAGGTAAATAAAGCCAAACTGATTGAAAAGATTGCGGAGCTGATCAGAGATAAAAATATCGAAGGCATAAGATTCGTCAGGGATGAATCGGACCGCGATGGGATGCGAATCGCGCTGGGGCTAAAAAAAGACCAGATCGCCGGTGTGATTATCAATCAACTTTACAAGCATACGCGCATGGAGAATAGTTTTGGAATTATTTTCCTGGCGGTTGTCAATGGGCGGCCTGAAGTCCTGAATTTTAAAGAGATTCTGCAATATTTCATTCTGCACCGCAAAGATATCGTCATACGGCGGACCCGCTATGATCTGAAAAAGGCCGAAAACCAGGCCCATATTCTTGAAGGCTTAAAGATTGCGTTGGATAATCTGGATGATGTGGTGGCCTTGATTCGCGCATCCAAATCACCGGCGGAGGCCAAATCCCAGCTGGTGAAGAAATTTAGTCTGACCGAAAAACAGGCCCAGGCCATTTTGGACATGCGACTGCAGCGGCTCACCGGTCTTGAGCGCGATAAGATTCAGCAGGACTATAAAAATATTATCAAAGATATTGCCAGATTTAAGGAGATCCTTGCCAGCGAAAAGCTGGTGCTCAATATTATTAAAGATGAGCTTTCAGAGATACAGGAGAAGTTCGGCGATCATCGCTATACCGAGATTATTGAGGAAACCAAAGAAATTACCATCGAGGATATGATTGTTGAAGAGGATATGGTCGTCACGATTTCCAAACGCGGGTATATCAAACGCAATCCCATCACACTATACAGAAATCAACGCCGGGGCGGTAAAGGCAAAACAGCGATGGGGACCAAGGAAAATGATTTTGTCGAACATTTGTTTGTCGCCTCTACCCACCACACTTTTCTTTTCTTTACAAATCAGGGCAGAGTATACTGGCGTAAGGTTTACGATATGCCCCAGGCCGGCCGTATGAGCCTTGGGAAGGCGATTGTGAATCTGCTGAATTTCGGAAAAGATGAAAGACTTACCACCGTGTTGGCGGTACCGGAATTTGAGCCGGGCTATCATGTGTTGATGGCGACTAAAAATGGCCTGATTAAAAAGACGGATTTAATGGCCTTCAGCCGCCCGCGCGTTGGCGGTATCATTGCGCTGAATCTTCTCGAGGGCGATGAATTGATGGCTGCGCGGATTACCGATGGCACCCTGAATGTGTTTCTGGGGTCCCGCATGGGAAAATCCATCCGCTTTCACGAATCCGATATCCGGCCATCGGGGCGCGTTGCTACCGGGGTTCGGGGAATGCGCCTGGCTCAAGGAGACCAAATCGTGGGTATGGAGGTCCTCAGCCACGGGCAAACGCTGTTTGCGGTGACCGAAAACGGATACGGCAAGCGCACCTCGATTGATGAATATCCGGTCCAGAAACGCGGCGGCAAGGGGGTCATTTCAATAAAAACCACCGAACGCAACGGGATGGTCATCGGGATATTGCTGGTTGAAGAAGATGATGATTTGATGCTGATGACCGATGCCGGCAAAGTAATTCGGATGCAGATCAATTCGATTTCCATAATTAGCCGCAACACCCAGGGTGTAAAACTCATGGGCATGGATGTCGAAGAACGGGTTGTCGGTGCCGCCAGATTGGCGGAAAAAGAAGAAGCGTAGGTGGCTAGGATTGAAGATTTTCTGTTGAAGATTGAATATTGAAGGAATTCTGTCAATATTCAATCATCAATTTTCAATTGGTTCCGGCTTGTCCAGCTTGGGTTTATGAAAACCAAAAGTGAAAAACACTTCCGACTTCTGCATTCCTTGTTCGATATTCGATATTCGAATTTAGCTCAATAAACAGATTGCCCTGAAAGAAGTCAAAAATAATTTTTGTTAGAATATGATGCAAAAAAAAGCACATAAAGGCGAGGGCCACAGGCA
>JASFGM010000174.1:0-6334 GCA_050123755.1 Desulfobacterales bacterium | reverse complement strand
AGAAATGAGGCAACGGCCCCGAGCAAGAAACCGAGAGCGGTTTTTACGCCCAGCGCAAAAATGATGATAACGAAAATTATCGCACCGGCAATTCCCATGCTCTTCAGCTGCCGATTCAGATAGGCGACGGCGCCTTCCTTGATGGCGTTGGCAATTTCCTGCATCTTTTCATTTCCGGCTGGTGCGCCTTTAACGACAACCGCAATGATGATGGCAAAAAGCACGCCGGCAGCACCCACCAGTGTACAAATTAACGATAAATAATTCATCCTCTCCTCCATTAAAATTGTTTTCGATTAATACCTTATCATTAAATTTTTGTATTAAACCGATTCATACTGACTTTGCTGCCTTCAGTAAGAATCGTTACAACCGCATCCCGAGCCTGACAAAGGATCGTATCCAAAGCCCCGGCTTCCTCATCGCTGAAGGGTCCCAGAACATGACCCGTAACACCTCTTCCAATATCGGAACGCCCAACACCAACGCGAAGACGCACAAATTCGTCTTCACCGATAGCATTGATAATCGATTTTAGACCTTTGTGTCCGCCATGCCCTCCTTTCTCTTTTATTTTTAATCTTCCGAAAGCAAGGTCGATGTCGTCGTGAATGACCACCAGATCCTCGCTGGGTATTTTAAAATATGCGGCCAATTTTTGAACCGGCGGGCCGCTGCGGTTCATAAAGGCCATCGGATTGGCCAGCATCACCTCATGGTCTGCAATGATCCCGCGGCCGTAGCGGACGTCAAACTTGCTTTTATTTAAGGAAATACCGGAGTCCCCGGCGAGTTTATCCACCACCATAAACCCGGCGTTGTGTCGGGTGTGTTCGTATTGAATGCCGGGGTTTCCAAGCCCGACAATCAGGCGCGTACGCTTTTGTGGCAATCAGTTCGTATCCTCTAGCCCCAGGGCCGATTATGCAGCAGGCCGGAAAGCCTGCGCCACATCATTCCTAAATTGATTGGTGGGGTAGGCTCCCCAGCCTGCCGGATAATTTAATCTTCTTTGGCTTCTTCCGAGGGTGTCTCTTCGCCGGCCGCCTCCTCGGCAGCTTCTTCTCCTTCTTCTAACTCTTCGCCTTCTAGGAGCTCTTCTTCTTCGACGACTTCCTCAACCTTCGGTGCAAGTACCGTTACCACCGTAAAATTGGTATCTGCCGGAATCTCAATATCGCCTGACAGCGATATATCTTCCACATGAATCGAATCACCGATATCAAGGTCGCTAATGTCGACTTCGATCGCCTCAGGAATTGCGGTAGGAAGACAAAGTACCTCAAGTTCTCGGCGGACATACTGCAGCAGTCCACCCACTTCCACGCCGATTGATTTGCCCTTGGCAACAACCTGAACTTTGGCGGTAATCTTCTTTTGCATATCGATTTCATAGAAATCAACGTGCAGAAATCTTCCGGTCACCGGGTGGGTCTGCAGTTCCTTAATCATCGCGGAGCGGGTATAGGTTTTGCCGTTTTGAATCTGCAAATTCAACAAAACCGAGCCGACACTGGATTCTTTTAAAATAAATTCGAAATCTTTGATATCAATCGAAAGCAAGACGGGCTCAATTTTCGGCCCGTAAAGCACCGCCGGCATCTTGCCTTCGCGCCGCAATGCACGTGCAGGGCCGTTTCCCACTGTTTTTCGAATCTGTACTTTTAAATCGATCTGTTCCAATGAATAATCCTCCTTAAATTAACAGTCCAAGCTTTAACAAATTGGTTGTTTTTTCCTTTACTTCTCAGCTTGTCCGTTAAACTCGAAATCCGAAACACGAAATGCCTGCCCGCCATCGCTCTCGCTCAGGCGAGTCAGACGGGCGAAACAAATTCTAAATTCGAATGCTTCAATGACCAAAACACTGGGCATATTGATCATCATTTAAGCAATGCCCTTGTTTAGGTCATTTGAATTTAGGTAATTTGAGATTGTTTCGACCCATTTAATTAAATCCGGCGATATTCGATATTCGGATTTATTTTAGTACTTTAGATATTTTATTTTACCAATAATTTACTAAATAATAGAGCAAAAACGTAATTCTAAACGCTTAAACAAACAGAGAAGTTACCGAATCCCCTCTATAACTGCGGATGATCGCCTCACCAACCAGTTCTGCAATCGAAATAACAACGATTTTGCCGCAGGCGGCGGCATTTTCTCTTAATGGAATGGTGTCGGTAACCACCAGATTTTTAATATCCGACTTTACGATCCGTTCAATTGCAGGTCCTGAAAGCACCGCGTGGGCACAGCAGGCATGAATTTCACGGGCCCCTTCGGTTTTAAGGGCATGGGCGGCCCCCGTTAGGGTGCCGGCCGTGTCGGCCATGTCATCGAGGAGAACCACCACCTTATCCCGCACATCGCCAATGACCGCCATGGCTTTGGCTTCGTTCGGAGCCGACCGCCGTTTATCGATGATGGCCAGATCCGCATCCAGGCGTTTGGCAAAGGCCCGGGCTCTTTCAACCCCGCCGGCATCCGGCGAAACAATGGCAAGATTATTAACGAAATTACTGCGGATATATTCGATCAGCAGCGGTGCTGCAAAGATATTATCCACCGGAATATCGAAAAAGCCCTGGATCTGACCGGCATGCAGGTCCATGGTAATCAACCGGTTCGCACCGGCAACTGTCACCATATCCGCAACCAGTTTTGCGCTGATGGGAACCCGGGGGGCGACCTTTTTGTCCTGCCTGGCATAGCCGAAATACGGCACCACCGCAGTGATTCTTCTTGCCGAAGAACGCTTAAGTGCATCAATCATTAACAACAACTCAACCAAGTTGTCGTTTACCGGTGCGCAGGTGGACTGGATGACAAAAACATCCTTGGATCGAACGTTTTCATCAATTTCAATCTGGATCTCACCGTCACTAAATGTTTTCACCTGGGCATTGCCCAGAGGCAGGTGCAGATATTCGCATATCTTTTTTGCCAGCGCAAGGTTCGAATTTCCCGTAAAGATCGATATACCTTCCATGGAGCCCACCGTTATCCAAGCATCGAAAGTTAGTTCGTGCCTCAAAATAATAAATAGCAAAAATCGCGAAAATTGAATATTGAATATTGATTATTGATTATTGACTATTGCAGGAATTCTGTCATTTTATCTTCAAGGTTTCGTTTATTATTCAATCTTCAATTTTCAATATTCAATTCAATTGGCTGGGGCGGGAGGACTCGAACCTCCGAATGCAGGGACCAAAACCCTGTGCCTTACCGCTTGGCTACGCCCCAAAATCCTGAACGGCATTATCAGCTGCGTTGTTCCAGCGTTTAGACCACTATAAAGGCCGGCAGGTTCTTTCAGAGGTCGATTCGTTTAAAATCTGCATCCAGGATCGGATCCGCAAGAAACAACTGAAAATCCTTAGCCTCATTATCACAGCTCAGTGTCTGCTTGGCCGTTTTCGCCGTATCGGCATTGTCGAAAAGACCGAACACTGTTGGGCCGCTTCCGCTCATCAGTGCACCGACTGCTCCCCGGTTTAACAGTTTTTCTTTGGCCAAACCAATTTCAGGGTATTTGAGAGCCGTAAACTGCTCAAGATCATTGGTTAAATGGTCCGCCGGGTTGAACCTGTTTTGTTTTAAATGGTTGCTTGTAGGTTTTTTTTTATCTTTTGTCAATCCCAAATTCAGATTTTGATATACCTCGGCAGTTGAAACGCTAAACCCTGGATATAATAACAAAATATTGTACTGCAAATCCCCTTCAAATGCTTCCAGTTTTTCACCGATGCCGCTGGCGATCGCCGGTTTTTGGAAAATAAAAAAAGGAACATCAGCACCGAGCTTAAGCCCCATTTCCATGAGATGTTTCGGTGAAAAAGGGTGCCCATAATGGGTGTTTAATGCCAGCAGAACACTGGCAGCATTGCTGCTGCCCCCCCCTAAACCGGCACCCACCGGAATATGTTTTTTTAGATGGATTTTAATGCCCTGCGTGGTATGCAGCTGGCTTTGAAACAGATGCGCTGCTCGATGAGCAAGATTGGTCGCATCGGCCGGAACCTTCGGATGTGAACAATAAATCTCCACCCCACCCTCATGGATGCCGCCGATCTGCAGTGAAATCTCATCGAAAAGATTGATACGACACATCAGGGAAAACAATTCGTGATAGCCGTCAGGGCGTTTCCCGCGCACGTGCAGAAAAAAATTAATTTTGGCAGGCGAAAAAATTTTCATTTTTCCAGGGGTGCTTTTTTTGCAGTCAGTCCGGCATCACTTCGCTTAGCGACCGTGACCTGATAATTTTTTAGCTTGCCATCGCGCAGCACCTTTACTGCAGCTGTTTCGCCTACATTCAAACCAGCGACCAGCCGCAAGAGCTCTCGGCTGTCCTCAACTTTTTGACCGTTCACTTCAACGATGATGTCTTTTGGCCGGATGCCGGCCATATCTGCAGGATCTCCGGCAACCACATCGGCAACCAGGGCTCCCTTGTGTTCCTCAATATCGAAGTACTCGGCCAGATCATTGGGAACATCCTGGATACTCACACCGAGCCAACCCCGGGTTACCTCTCCACTTTCTTTAAGTTGCGTCACAACATTTATGGCCAAATTGACGGGAATGGCAAAACCGATCCCGTGGGCGCCTGCAAAAATCATGGTGTTAATACCGATGACTTCTCCATCCATATTCAGAAGCGGCCCACCACTGTTTCCGGGGTTAATAGAGGCGTCGGTCTGAATAAAGTCATCATAAGGCCCCGACTCTAATATGCGGCCTTTGGCACTGACGATTCCGGCCGTAACCGTATTTTCAAGACCAAAGGGATTGCCAATCGCAACAACCCACTGGCCTATCTTAAGCGAGTCGGAATCGCCCATTTTTACGACCGCAAAATTATGATCCGATTGAATCTTGATTAAGGCAATATCGGTGTTGGGATCGCGGCCGATAATTTTAGCCTCATAGACCTTTTCGTCTTCCAGGATGACCTGAATCCCATCCGCATTTTCAATAACATGATTGTTGGTAACCACGTAACCCTCTTTATCTATTATAAATCCGGATCCAAGACTGCGCTGTTTGAAATTTTTGTTAGGCGGTCGGCCGAAAAATTTCTCAAAAAATTCCGGCATCCGATCCTCTTCTCCGAAAGGCTCTTGTTGAAAATGTCGAAATCCTTGCCCTGCGCCCTTAGCGGTTCTGACAGCACGAATATTAACAACCGCGGGGCTTGCCATTTCAGCCAGAGAACTGAAACTTTCAGGCACCATCTCAATATTGATGCTTGCGGCTTCAGCATTTGAGGCAGCCAGAGAAGGCAGATTCATTATCCCGGCTTGAATATCTTTAAGACGATTTACTCGGTCTGATGGAAAATTATCGCAAGCGATTGTTACAAGGGCGATGAGGATCCCAAAAAACACAATTTTGATCATGGGCCTCATACTTTTGTTAAAGAGGTGCATTTGATTCATAGGATCAATCCTTCTTATAATTCTGCTCCAACGGTCAAGACCGGGGATTGCGAGCACCCCTTGAAAGCCCAGATAATAATCCGAACAAATATAACCTTTAGGTAGGAAGCTATTGCTGTGTCCCACAAATATATTGCAAAAATGGCGTAGTATATTTTAGTTCAGCTGCATTCTTTAAACAACACAATGGCTATGGTGTCAGTGTTCAGGTGTCAGGAGATTCAGAGGACAGCTTGCGACGAGCCCATCGGCCGTGAGCTCAGGACCGAAGGGCTCAGCCGAGTTGACCACAGAAATCAGATGGTTTAAGCCAAAGGGCAGACTGTCTCTGTTTTCTGTCGTCTGTTATCTGACACCTGACATTCGACACCTGAAACCTAAAATAGAACCGTGTTTTGCAAAATACTTGCGGAACAAAACACTAGCCTGCCGGCAGAACATATCTACAGATGGTAGGAATGAGGACGAATTTACTGTTTCTCTTTGACATACATAATTCGCAAATCATAGAGGATATTTTTCAACATGTTCTCTTCTTCTGTGCTTAAATTCCCGCTGGTTTTTTCTTGCAACATACTTAGTATGTCAATCGTTTGTTTGGCCATCGGCAGGTTTTTATTCTTGGTGCCGGAGGACGGATCTTCTATAACCCCTAAGTGAAATAATGCCGAGGCATTCAACGATGCCACGAAAGTTGCAAAATTGATTTCCGGAAATTGAAGCGGCGGTTCTTGCGTTTCGGCTGTCGGTTCATCGCCTGTTTCAGTGGTTTCGGCCTCTTTTTTCGCATCAACAGACGGAGTCTCTTTCTCTTTTTTTTCTTTTTTCTCTTCTTTTTCTTCTTTTTCTTCGGCGTCCAGCTTTCCTTCCGCGAAAATCCGGCG
>JASFGM010000173.1:0-6336 GCA_050123755.1 Desulfobacterales bacterium | reverse complement strand
GGTTGCCAGTATGTCCACGTAAATTTGAAGGGCGTCCTCCACCTTTCCCAGTTCGACGAATAAAAAGTCTGCCAGGTTCTTTTGAAAGTTAATATTATCGGGCACCAATTCAATGGCGCGTTCATAATGATGCTGGGCCTTTTCTTTGTCACCCGTATGATAATAAAGCACGCCCAGATCATTGTGAGCCAGCACAAAATCCGGGAAACGTTCCAGTAATTTTTCCAATGATGCGATGGCTTTGTGCGGGTCGCCGTTATTCAATATCGGTTGAATCTGCTGGTAGAGTTCTTCCGGCGTTTTTGCTTCGGAATTGCCCGATTTCAGTGAGTTCAATTTGTCCAGGAATTTCCGCGCATCTTGATGGCCGGGTTCGATTTCCAAAACCCGGCTGTAAAATATATTGGCATCTTGAAACTTCTCCAAGGCAACACAAATATGACCGGTGATCAGCAGCGCTTCGACATCTGCTGGATTCACTTCTAAAATTTTCACGTAGATTCGCAAGGCATCTTCGACTCTGCCCATTTCAACGTAGTAAAAATCGGCCAGATTTTTCTGGAAAATCATGTTCCCGGGATCGAGCTGCACCGCATATTCATAGAATTTTAAGGCTTTTTCTCTGTTACCGGCGTTGTAATACAAGACCCCCAGGTCATTATGCGCCAATGCGAACTCAGGGTAAGAATCAATCAGCAATTCCAGCTCGTTGATAACTTCTTGAGGCTGCTTATTTTCCATCGATGCCTGAATATGTTCATAGATAGCCTCAGGAGTTTTTGCATCATTGTGGGATACATCAGATTGAGCTGAACTGGCAAACCTGCGTATCGGCTTGTCCTGTAATGCTTTTAAGCGATTCACAATAAGTTCAGATGCCATTTTCCAATCCACTTTTGTCTTTATTTGATTCGCTGCTATTGCGCCTTTTTCTCTTGCCTGACCTGGATGTTCGTATACAAACTTCATCATTTCTATCAATTGGGCCTTGTTTGGCTCCAATAGCCAACCAGGTGCACTTAAAATATAACTGTTTAGTTGAACCGGTCTCAGTGTGCTGTTGATAAAATACGCGCTTTCATCAGAACAAAAATCGTCACAAGCCCCACCTTTGGTAACGACAACCGGCAAACCACAGGCCATGGCCTCCGCTACCGGTAAACCAAATCCCTCTCCGCGATAAGGATGCACAAGGCAACCACAGGCTGTATACAGACCGGCAATTTCCTCAGGTTTAAATGTTTCGCTTAGGTATAAAATTTCAGGTGCGGCCGGATCCTTTTTGATATCCTCAATCATCTGTGAGGCATTTTGTCCCTTGTAAAATGATTCTCCTCCCATGTCTTTAATCACAAGGCAGACGTCATCTTCGCTGGTAAATGCTTCCGTATAAGCGCTCAATAAAACATCAATGCCCTTGCGTCCGATGGTACCGCCGACAAATAAGAACTTGAATCTTTTTTGGGTATCGAGTTTATATTCCGGCACCGCGGGATTGAATTGATGGTAATTCACGCCGTTGGGGATAACAAAAACCTTGGAAGCCGATATGCCGCTGTTGATATAAACATCGCGGACATAGTTGCTCGGCACCCACAGTTCATCCACCAGGGTTTCCATGGGCTCGACCCAATCCTTTGGCAGAGCGCCGAATTCCCAGGGTTGAATGATAATCCAGTGACCCTCCGGCGGGGGAGTGAAATTGGGCGGCCACTGGTGCCGCACATGAAAATCAGCTGCTGCGGATAATGGTGAATTCAATCGTTCCGCAATCAGGCCAAATCGTTCCGGGTCTTCTTCGGCACTGAACTCATCCGGCTCGTATGGGATTAAAGAAAGTTCAATATCGTCGTGTTTGGCAAGTTCGATACACAGCTCTCTGTTCACCAGAGCCAGACTGTGATTGACAAACTGCGAGCCTTCCCATTTAATCAATAGGTTTTGATTTGCGGCCTTATTGGTAAATTTTCCATGCTCATCGAAATAATTCCCCCAGCGAGAGAAGAAGGTTTCCAAATTTTCCTTTACGTGATCGAATCGACCGGGGGTTCTGCCTTCATAATGATATAAGGTGCTTTTCGGGTTATAAATAACCTTATAACCTTTCAGCCTGACCTTTAAACAAAGATCAACATCTTCGACTCCGTTTTTATATTGCTCGTCAAAGCCTCCGCATTCAAAAAATAAATCTCTTTTGATTAGCAGACACGCGCCGGTGACCATATCCAGTTCTTTAAGAACATTGGCCTCAGGATGCTCGCCCGGTAAATTTCTAAAGGGATGATCCGGTACGCCGCTTATAAATTCAATGCCTGCATGTTGAATCGAGCCATCAGGATAAAGTAGCTTGCTTCCTACGATACCCACATCGACATCAGAATTTGCAGAATGAACCATTTCTTCAAGCCATCCGGAAAGAGGAACAGTATCGTTATTTAAAAATAATAAAAATTTTCCTGATGCTTCTTTCGCCCCTTGATTGCACGCTTTGGCAAATCCTAAATTCTCCTGGTTAGAAATGATCTTAATATTATCCTGAATGCCAGAGAGAAAATCCCTGGTTCTATCGGTGGAGTTATTATCTACAACAATAATTTCAAACAAGGATTTTTGTGTATTCTTATATAAGGCTTCAATACATTGTTTCGTGTATTCTACCTGGTTAAAGACAGGAATTATTATCGAAGATTTCGGAAGTCTTACTGGCTCTGAATCATTTACCTTTTGCGCTTTTATTATAAACTGTACAGTCGAAAGCTCCAACAGTTCCTCTTTTGAAACATCTTTGATTGTCATTTTAGGCAAATCAATATTTATAGCCCCTTGAATCTTATTGTGATCACAAAATGGAGTTGTTATAAATTTAATACCCTCAATTGTGTAACCGCAGTTACCAAACATTTTTTTAATTTCCTGTAAAGTAAAAAATCTCAAATGAGTAGAATCTAAAATGCCCTCATCTTTGTATGTCCAACTGCCATTGACCAAAGATTCTATTATCGTTAAATTTCTAACGTTTGGAATGCTAACGATAATATATCCATTATCTTTTAGAAGCTTTTTATGTTCGTAAATAACGGTCCACGGATCATATAAATGCTCCAGCACATCACCATATATGATATAATCAAAGCCTGTCTCAGCAATACGATAATCTTTTAGATTTGTTTTTTCTACATCAGCAATAATTACACGGTCCAATCTTTCCTCAGCCTTGTGCGCTGCGTCACTGTTGATTTCCACCCCTACATATTCACAATGATGACTCTTCTTTAACAATTCACCCATTGCCCCTTCTGCACAGCCCACCTCTAAAATCCTTTGAGGGCTGCCGGTAATCATGGAAGGAATATCCTCACGAATATTCGAATAATATGTTTCGCGTTTCTTGTATGAAACCGGGCTGATAAATTTCACACGCTTTTCCTTATTTTTGTTGGTTCCTGCCATCTCCATAGCCAATTTAGCAACGCGCTCTGTGGCCTTTCCGTCACAGGGGCCATTTTGGCGATGTAAAAATTTCTTTATTTCCTCGACTGAAAAATCTTCGCGTTTGTCTAACGCTCTGCTTAAATCTCGTAACAAGTCATCTCTCTTAAGTGCCACGTAAAACGGCGCCTCATTTAAAGTAAAATTGTGCGACATTAAGGAATCAAAATGCAGCTCCGACTCAAAATGATCGCAAACATTATATATTAGTCGTTTTCGCGCCAATAGTGCTTCAACGACCATACTTCCTGCACACAATATGACATCTGATACTTGGATAAGAGGCAATGGAGAAGCCTCCGCAATAATTTTATAGGAAATTCCACTCGCCTTAATTGTTCTTTCATAAAATGCCATTTTGTCATTTTGGCCGGGGTGGAGTTTTACCAACAAGTCGACTTTATCCATCAGCTTCAGCTGCGACATTGTATTGAGAAGTATTTCTAGATCTCTTTTAATTTTCAATTCCGGATCATCTGCAGTATTAAAATTGTGATACCAGGTAGGTGCAAACATAACGACTTTCTTATCACTATTTATACCCAGCGTTTCTTTGATCTTTTTAACATCGTGAGAAGAGCAAGAACCCCAATTGTCCCAATAGGGGTTCCCGGTGATAACAATCTTTTTTGACGGATTCCCGCTAGTTATGTATAATTCTCGAGAACTTTCGCCAAAAACAGCAATTTTATCAGCCCAGATTTTCCCGTGAACATTATTCCTGTAAGGAATGCCATGAGAGACATGTAAAGATGGAATCCCGTGCTTTTTGCCTAATAAGGCTAAACTCTTTGTTGGCGCAGTGACATCATTCCATAGTAAAATCAGTGAGATATCTTCGTTCTTAAGGCATAAGTCCATTGCTTCTATGCATGGACCATATTTGTTTAATTGATTTTTAATGGATCGGTTCACAATTTGTTCTATGGCTGCGTTATTTTCAGCAAACCAGGAAGGAAATCTATATAACGTGCCGTTATTAAATTGTATTTTTTGATTAATGTTATAGGACCTGTAAGTCCCGTTGGATCTATAGCGCTGAATCGCTGAACCCAGGTACAAGAACTCAATATCATATCGGTCTCCAAGCCAGTTTTGAACAGGGGACAGAAATGGGTGAGGATCGATAAGAATTTTATACCTCATATTTATCCTCCTGATTCCAGTAACCTTTTTCAGGAAATTCCAACATAAGTTCTGTTATTAGGTCATATTCTGCGATACAACCTATTGGAACACCTTTGATACTTATTTCTTCTTGAGATAGATCTTTGTACCATGAGGTTACAAATCTCTCAGTCCAATAAGCAAACTCCAGCCGAACGCGTTCTTCCAACTTTTTTTTGAGTCCCCTGCTTAGTGATTTTTTTTCTATTCTTTTCGAAACAGAAATAATGTCGACCTGGATAATTGGGTGTAAGATCATAGATAGCTTCCTATAAAATTCAAGAACTTCGCGGTTGTACAAAAAATCCAACAAAGTCGAAAGAAGGAGGTTTTTTTCATTCATGAGCCTCACTATATTATCCAGGAAACCATTCGTTCGAATATCCGATGAACTCTTAATAGTAAAATCTTGCGAAAGTAGTTTTTTATCAGACTGAATATCGTTAATAAACCTCCTAAAACTAAATTCCGTCAAAAGTTCAGAGAAAACCTGATCTTCAATCCACAAACAAAAGGAAACTACCTTTTGATCCTTAAACGATTCCCGGAAAAAAAGGATATCTTTCTCGCTAAGCAAGCTCCATGACATATCGTTAGGATATAATTGCTCATTCTGATTCATAATAACCCTCTTTTCCTCGCAACTTCATACATTAATTCTGCTGTTTCCCAATCCTCAGGGGTATCAATGTCTTGTACAAGACAGCGCGGAAGAATGACCGGCAATGCATCACCGGTATATATTTTTTTTGTCTTAAGGAATTTTTTACTATCCAGCCAGTAAAACTGCCCTGCATCATAGTATGCTTCTGGCAAATCATTGGACCGGGTAAGCTCGTGCTCAGACCAGAACATCTTCAGGTAACCTGCATCGCTTATATTCAGCGCGCGAAAAATGGAAAAAGGAAAGGTACTCACCGAGAATACGGAAGATACTCTTTTGCTCATTATTAACCCAAGACCCTTCTTTATGTAATCAGGCTGGATAAATGGAGCAGTAGCGTAAATACAACATACATAATTAGAGCGGACCTCATTCTCCGACATCCATTTGAGGGCATGCAACAAAACCGGAGCCGTCGGGGTGAAGTCGTCAGATAAATTTTTAGGACGCATAAATGGAACTTCCGCACCGTATTCTTTCGCAGTATGCGCGATTGTTTGCGAATCGGTAGAAACGATTATCCTGTCAAACAATCCGGATATTTTTGCCGTCTCGATGGAATATGCGATAATCGGTTTCCCTAAGAAAGGTTTGATGTTCTTATCAGGAATGCGCTTGCTTCCGCCCCTGGCAGGAATGATTGCTACGTTCACAACGTTATCTTTTTGTTATCGATTGTTTTCCAAAAGTTAGGCTGTTTGGGCATTTTTTTAATAATCATAAAAACTTTTACTGCATCTATGGCATGCATACGCAAGCCGAGCATGCTGTCGTTTTCTTGCCAGCAGAGTCGACGCACCCCATTTCGCTTATGCAATCAGATCCCAATCAAGTGGAGTTCCTCTAGAAATAGCTCTTTTGGATTTGCGTCCGAGCACTTCACCTATATGGCGAGTATGCAACCCAAAACCCGGTCGAATACTCCTTACGTTTTCTTCATTGAACTCTGAATTTGCCTTCATATCTTTAACAACAAACAATGATCTTCTGAATACAGTGCTAGATTTTTCTCGTTC
>JASFGM010000172.1:0-6374 GCA_050123755.1 Desulfobacterales bacterium | reverse complement strand
GAAATGATTTAAGCGGAATGCCGACCAGACCGCCGGCTGAAAATTGGCTGCCGAACAGGACATAGGCATTTTGACGCATCGCCAGAAGACTGCCGGTGGTCACCACCAGTAAAATACCGCCGATCAGCGTTGAAATCTTAGCTTGCGTCGGGTGATCCCCAAAAAAATGGATGCTGGTCAAAAGCAGCAAAAGCGGGATCCAAAATGCGCCCAGCCCAAAAACCCCTGTCAAGAGGCCCGCTACCTGCGCACCAACGACGCCGAACAGATTGTGAATCGAGCCTGTTACTTTGGCATTGTTTATCGAGGGATCATTCGGGCTGAATGACAACAGACTGATCAGGGTAAAAATGACGAGAAAAAAGCAAAATATACCGACGATCTCTTTGCGCATAAGCTTGTATCGAGTTACGGGTTGCGGTTTGCGCGTTACGTGTTGCGCGCTAAGAGCCACTTGTCGCTTTTTTTGGTTTCAGGTGTCGGGTGTCAGGTGTCAGAATACAGGTGACGGAAGACAGAAGTCAGACAAGGTATTTCATATTCCAGGCTTTTCCCTATCCATTTTCTGTCATCTGACATCTGCCCCCTGTCCTCTGTTTATTCCTGACACCTGAACACTGACACCTGACACCTTGTCTGCTGGCGACAAGCCAGCAGCTGATTAGACTTCCATAATAAACGGAAGTATAACCGGACGGCGTCCGATGGTAAAGAAAAAATATTGCCGTAAGGCGGTTTTCACCCTTGATCGGATTTTATCCACCCGATTGGCAACCTCCGGTGTTATTTCTTCCACAATCTCCAAAACCACACACTGGGCATCTTCTAACAGATGGCCGCTTTCAGTTTCAAATACAAAGCCTCTTGAAACGATTTCCGGACCGTAAACCACCACGCCGGTCTCTTCGTCAAATGCCATGGTTACGGCAACCATACCTTCTTCTGACAACGCCCGGCGTTCTCTTAAAACACTTCGGCCCACGTCTCCAACACCTTTGCCGTCGATGAGCACCCGCCCGGTGGGAACCCGGCCATTAACCCGGCCGCCGTTTTTATCAAATTCGACAATCTGTCCGTTATCGGCCAATAAAATATGCTCTTCGGGAATCCCAACTTCCTTGGCCAACCGCGAATGCAGAATGAGATGCCGGTATTCGCCATGGACCGGAAGAAAGTATTGGGGTTGCGTCAATTTAATCATCAGCTTGAGTTCTTCACGAAACGCGTGTCCCGATACATGAATATCAGATATTTTCTCGTAGATAACATCCGCGCCTTTGCGATACAGATTGTTAATAATTTTTGCAATCGCCTTCTCATTACCGGGAATGAATTTAGAGGATAGAACCACCGTATCCCCCTTTTTTATTTTTATCTGCTTATGGGTGCCGGCTGACATTCGTGCCAAAGCGGACATCGGTTCACCCTGGGTACCGGTGGTGATGATGATGATTTCTTCATCACCATGATCAGAGACCTCATCAATTTGGATGATCTTGTTATCGGTGGTGTTGAGGTATCCCAGTTCCCTTGCAATACGAACACTGGCTTCAATGCTTTTGCCGTCAAATATGATCTTTTTAGCGTTCGATCTGGCAATATCCAGGATGATCTGGATGCGGGCGATATTGGAAGCAAACAGCGCGACAATAACACGGCCGCTGCTTTCAGTTGTAATTCGCGTCAGGGTCTCATAGATCTCTTTGTCGGAAATCGGGTACCCTTCCCGTTCCACGTTAGTGGAATCTGATAATAGGGCTAAAACTCCCTCTTCACCGAATTTGGCGAATTTGTTTACATCGGTCGTCATTCCATCAACGGACCCATATCCGATTTTAAAATCGCCGGTATGAATAATTTTCCCCAAGGGGGTTTGTATGGCGATCCCCACACCGTCTAAAACGCTGTGGTCAACCCGAATAAACTCTAAAATAAAAGGGCCCAATTTCAATTTCTCATCCGGCAGAATCGAATGCAACGCCGTTGAACCCAGACGATCATATTCTTCCAGTTTTTGGCGGACCAGCCCCAGCGTAAACGGTGTACCGAATACCGGTGCTTTAAGGTCTTTGAGCAAATAGGGCAACGCGCCGATATGGTCTTCGTGAGCATGGGTTAATACAATACCGGCCACACGAGATCGGTTCTGTCGCAAGTAATCCATGTCCGGAATGACAAAATCAACTCCCAGCATATAATCTTCGGGAAACATCAATCCGGCATCAACCACAAAAAGGGTGTCTCCGTAATCAAAGACCATCATATTCAGGCCAATCTCTCCAAGTCCGCCTAAAGCGATGATTTTTAGCATGCGCTTCCACCCGTTTCGTCGGTTTCAAGGTCCTCACAAATAACGCGTCGAACGCTTTCCATTAGCCCTTCTTTGGTCTCGCGAGTGTAAGCCGCAGTATCGATCGGCTTGTGGACAAGCATACTGACATGGCCTGGATTCACTCTAAACTTGCCCTTGGTCATAATCGCATATGTGCCCTTGATAACAACCGGAACGATTGGGACACCGGAATCAATCGCCAAAACAAAGCCCCCTTTTTTAAATGGACGGATTTTACCGTCCCGGCTACGGGTGCCCTCTGGAAATATAAGCACCGATACGCCGCTCTTTATCTTTTTGGCTGCCACATCAAGACTCTTAAAAGCCGATTTGCGATCATATCGGTCAATACTGATATAACCGGCCTTGCGCATGGCGCGACCAAAAATCGGAATTTTAAAAAGTTCCATTTTGGCCAGCCATCGAAATTGAACCGTAAGATGCCCCAGCAGAACCGGTATGTCAAAATTACTCTGGTGGTTGGCCATATAAATATAAGGACTAGAAGGGTCAGTGTTGGACAGCCCCTTAACGGAAACTTTAATCCGGCTTACCACCAGAATCGATTTGCCCCATAACCGCGCAATTTTGTGCAGGGGATTGCTCGATCGGACAAAAAATGAGAGCACGATGACCACTGTTCCCGCCACCAGCGTGGCAAAACAAACCCAGATCGCAATGTATAGGGTCCGAATCATCTCCACCTTCAATCACTTGTTAGTACCTTAGAAATTATTTTTTTGCATTTTGTGGCAAAACATTTACGCCACCAAGACACCAAGACGCAAAGATGAATATTAACCAAAAAGTTACGCGTTTGGCTTTGTGTCTTGGTGCCTTTGTGGCAATTTGTTCCGGCTTGTCCGGGTTAGGTGGCGATGTCCAATTTTTCAAATATGGCATCCACAACCTCCATAATCCAGATCTGCTGGTCCCTGGAGGCATATGCAATACAGGCGCAACGGATTCGGTTTTGGGTGCGCACTAACAGTTCGAGGGCAAGGCGGTCTTCTTCCAACTCTATGGCAAAGTAAAAGGGCTGACAATCGGTATGCTCATGTTGGATTTCAGTCAGCGTTTCCGTTGCGATTGGCACCCAGTAAATTCCGCCCATTTCAGCGGAACCATAGGTCTCGTCCAGGTATTTCTTAATTTTATTATGATCCTCGAGCCTTAGTTCATCGATCACATATTGCTTCATGGCATGCTGATTCAATGACCACCCTCAAGGCGGGCGGCTTGTTTTTTTCCGACATAGGCGCAAAAAGATATGGGCACGACAGTGCCCGGAACCTTGCGGGTGCAGCCGTGCAAGCGCGTGCTCAACACCCGGTTCAAAACACTCAAGTATCACAGTTTGCACATGCAGGCAAGCCGTAGATCGAGCTACAAGTTTCTCCTAAAATGAGCGTTTCAATTTAGGTTTTTATTATTGATGGAAAATTGATACCCGAACGATATCAATCGGCAATGGCATTACCAGACGCTGAGAAACGGATTTTGGGCATTTGGGGGTCGGCGCCGGATTTAACCGGAAGGGCAGGCGTTAACAAATAACGAATAACAGATAACCCAGAATTGGTGTATCGTCTTAGAAGCGCCGATTTGAGGGCTAACAGCGACTGAAAGGAGGTTTTTAGATACAATCATATACCCAAGGCACGCGGCGTAGCGCATAAAAAAGGCCCTCGGACCCGGCTTATAAAAAATGATCAGAGGGCCACACCCAGTTAAATCTCTTCTACGGTAATCGCGCCTTCTTCACAAACCTCGACACAACTTTCGCAGCCAAGGCATTCATCCGCATTCACGGGTACCGACTTTTCGTCTTTCATCTCAAAAACTTCGACCGGGCAAACATCTACACATTCCTCACAGCCTGCACATTTTTCTTCGTCAACGATGACATTAAAAGCCATTATATACGTCTCCTTTCAAATTAGGTTTGTATTAAGGTGTTGGAATCCCACCTTGGATTCTGTTTTAGAGGAAAGTCAATATACCAATTGGCAAAGCGAGTCAAGGCTTGATCAAATTTTTTTAAAAAAAATGATCAAAATATTATGGTTGGCATTCAAGCAAACCAATCAGTGTATTTTTAAATTTAGCCTTTTGATTGGGTCGTTTTTTAGGTAGCTGTCGTGCTTCAAGGTATTGGGCAAAAAAATCCCACGGTATTTGATCGGGCACCAGATAGAGCGTGAGCATGACATTCGTGCCGCCAGCGCTATTCAAGGGAAGGTCAGCGCCGATATCCGGGGATGCCGGCCAATGGGTTTCGACAAGCCTCGTAAGATGCTTTAAAAATGAATCTTGCCATGAGTTGAAGGCCTTATCTTTAATTTCAACTGCCGGCAACCCCGCGGATTGAAGAATTTTTTTAAAGGCAGGCAACTTCGCCATCAACTGATTAAAAACCGACTTGCTACTGGTCACAAAAAGCCCTGAACCGATCGGGTCATTTTGGAAAAGCAGCGCCCAGGACTGAAGCCGGGCCAACGCCATGTATTCACCGGGATCATCGACCCTGCTTTCAGTTCCAAGTGGATTGGCCGCTGAATCGGTTTCCATTTCGCCTTTAAGCGTTTTTAGTAGCTCGAAGGACAGCTGCTCATGAACACCGAGTCCTCGGTTTAATTCATCCCCCTGGCGGTCGAAATCCTGGGCAAAACCAAGAAAAACTCTGGCACAAAACAGTGGATCCGAACCTGTTTCTGCGGAATCTGGCGGTCCGCCTTTCTTCAGGTCTGAAACAATTCGGGAAGTCGAGGTTTCACTGAAAAAAGGAATGCCACTGAGCTGCCCCAAAAAGGCTGCTGTTTTCAAATTCCGGCTGTCATTATGGAGGCTGGCAAAGGATCGAAAATCTTTGACCACCTTTTCAATCGCTTGATCATCTGTCTGATCTGGCACACGGACTTCCATCCGATTTGCTACAACCCAGGGCTGCATCTCATCCGGTACTTTTTTAGCCAACGGCTGATACACAATAAAATGTTGAAAACAGGCGGCCAACGCTTGTGCCACGCCTTGGTTAACATAGGTAAAGGGGAAGTAGATTGGTTTCATTTTCCGTGATAAATTTAAAGTGGCTTTATATCCAGGAGCTGCGCTTTTCCTCCTTTAGATATCAATCGGTTTCAGGTGTCAGGTGTCGGGATTCTGCGCGTCATATTGCAACCTGAAATCTATCCGGAGCTGCTTCCAGCCCATAGGCTTCAAGGCCAACGATCGGCCCTCCAGGCCAAAGACTGACACCTGAAACCTATTAATTTCTGACACCTGAAACCTGACACCTGAAACCATGTTCTAGCTTTGATCCTGTACGATAACACCTCGTGATTTGAGTTCATTTCTGATTTCATCCGCCAGAGCCCAATTTTTCTCGAAGCGGGCCTTATCTCTTTGGTTGAGCAGCCGCTGAATTTCAGGGTCAGCATAGTAATCAAAAAAATTAAATATATTCAAGACCGCATCGATACTGCGAAAGCCATCAACAATCTTGGATGCATCCTTGGAATGTAGTTGCTTCTTCAGGATCAGCGTATTTGTTCTTTTAACAATTGTAAAAATTGTCGCTAGCGCTGCTGAAATATTTAAATCATCATCCAGGGCGCTGCTAAACCCGTTTTTAAGGTCGTAAAGCAACTGTTCTATTTCTGCATACGGTTGCCCTTGCTTTACATTGCGCAGATTGGACATACACTGATCCAGGCGCTCGACGGCACGCTGGGCATTATCGAGGCGCTCTTTTGAAAATGGAATCGGCTTGCGATAGTGGCTGGACAATAGCCAAAACCGGATAACCCGACCGGAATAGCCCATGTTCATTAAATCCACCATCGTCAGTTCAGCTGACTTTTCATCCAATTTTTTCCCATCCATAAGCACACGTTCACAGTGTACCCAGAACTTAGCAAGTGGCTTTCCGGTTATCGCTGCTGATATCGCGTTCTCATTTTCGTGGTGAGGAAAAACCAACTCGCGGCTGCTGGTGTGTATATCAAAGCATTCTCCGAGATATTTCATGGACATCGCTGCT
>JASFGM010000171.1:0-6407 GCA_050123755.1 Desulfobacterales bacterium | reverse complement strand
TGTCTGGAACGTTGGTGGTGACATAGATAATCGGTTTATCGGTGTTTTCCAGCATGGCCATCATCTGAGCGGTTTCGACCTTCTTTTGAGGCAGGTCCGACGGGATGAAACCGGACATGACGAAGTCATAATTTGGAAGGGCGTTAAGCAGACCAATGAATTGCCGAATGTCTTCCAGTAGGGGCAGCCTGCGCTCATCGGTTTTGTGGTCGATAATATTTAAAAGATCGGATCCATTACCATAATAGGACTTTCGGCCGCTCAATCGGATGGAAGGCCGGCCGCGCTGATCGTAAAGGATGATTTGTTTGGGAGCAGCACGCAGGGCCCATTCCACACGCATGGTGGGAAGATGGATGCGATTGCCGTCCGTGACTTCCGCCCCGCACTTTCTGAACAATGCGACTGCTTCCTCATCCTGGAAACGAATACCGGTGTATTCCAGGATTTCGAGACTGGCATAGTGAATCTGCTTGAGTTGGCTTTTGGTGAGCCTTCTATAGTATGGTGATTGAAATGTGACGAGATTGGATTCAGTCATGAAGAAATCTCCTAAGCTTGTGTTTTCTTCATTTCGGCGTATCGTCTCTTGATGAATTTGAGGAACGGTCTTTTCCGGCCCGCAGACGTTTGGTTGCCTCCAGGTCAATTTGTAATCCGTTTTCAATCATAACGACGCCATAATCATCTTGGGCACGATCCAAAGAGATTAAGCCTGATCGAACATCTTGGGCGACTTTTTGCGGGTCTCTGGTATAGGGGTCCCCCCATCCACCACCACCAGAGGTCATGGTTGTCATGGTGCTGCCCTTTTCAACTCGCAGCGTGGCTTTTGAAGGAATCTTGATTTCCTTGCCGCTGGAATCAGCGAGGCGGCACATGGCGGGCGCTGCAGATTTTCCGCCGAAAACACCCCACGGGCGGATTTTATTTCTATCGGAGCTGACCGTCAGGGTCGTATCCTCATCAAGAAAGGTGATTTCCCTGAAGATGCCCAATCCGCCCCTGAATTTCCCGGGTCCATCCGAGTTTTCTACAAGGCCGTATTTTCTGACGAGCAAGGGATAGGTGGCTTCGATTACCTCAACGGGAGCGTTTCGAGTGTTGGTCATGTGGGAATGAACACCGTCCATACCATCCTGGCAATGAAGCGCGCCCTGTCCGCCACCATAGGTTTCAATGTAATTATATAGCCTGCCGGTCCTGGAATTCAAACCACCGATGTTCAGGAGATTCTGGGTTCCATGATGGCCTGCCATTACCCTTTCAGGAATCGCCTCCAAAAAGGCACCCATAAGGCAGTCTACGATTCTGTGGGTTGTGATGATATTCGAATGGACTACCGAGCGGGGATATTTCGAATTAACCAGGCTCCCTTCGGGAGCAATAACATGGATGGGACGGTATGATCCGGCGTTGGGCGGGACCCCCGGATCGGCGATGCACTTGATAACGTAAAAGACACAGGCCTCTGCAGAGGCTTTTCGGCAATTCATCGGCCCCTTCACCTCTGGGGATGTCCCTGTGAAATCAACGGTGACCTCATCTTTATTAACATTTACGCAAACCCTTATTTTTATAAAGTCATCGGTAATGCTGTCCCCTTCAAGATAGTCTTCAAATGTATAAGTTCCATCCTTAATCCCTTGTATTCCAGTCCTCATTCGGCGATCAGAGTAATCCATGATCGCTTCCATATAGGAGATTACCTTTTTGTTGCCATGTCTGCGGCACAGTTCTATGAGTCGGCTTTCACCCACATTATTGGCCGCATGCTGAGCCATTATGTCGCCCTTAAACTCAACCTTGGTACGAACATTCTCCCTCAGCAAAGACATGATCTCTTCGTCCAAGGTCCGCGCTTTTACGATTTTAACGGGCGGAATTTGAAGCCCCACTTGAAAGATCTCGGTAACCCCGAAAGGCATGCTGCCAGGGGCAAATCCCCCCACATCAACGTGGTGGGCTTGATTTGCAACCAGGGCCACCACTTGGCCGTCAACGAATACGGGGCTGACCATGGTGATGTCATTTAAATGTCCCGGTCCTTCAGGGTAGGGATTGTTGTAAAGGATACCATCCCCAGGTACCATGGATTCGATCGGGAATCGTTTTAGGACCGTCCGAACCACTGCAGGCATGACGCCCAGATGAAGGGGGGTGCCGATTTCAGACTGAGCGGCCACCTTCCCATCCGCCATGTAAATGGCGCAAGAGCAATCACGTCGATCCTTAATGTTCGTGGAATATGCAGTTCTAATGAGGGCCGCCGACATTTCGTCACAAATGGACATCAGCGCATTCCGCATGACCTCAAGCGTGACCGGATCAATATCTTTTTGCATATTACCCTTACTCCGAAATGTCTATGATCAGGTTGAAATATTCATCAACTTTTGCTGTCTGTCCCGATTTCAGTAATGTGGTTGAATCCAATTGTTCAACCACGGCCGGACCTTCAAGGCGATTGTTTGGTCTTAAAAGGGTGCGATCATAAACAGGTGTATCGATGTAAGTTCCCCCGATGAAGACCTTCCGAGTTTCCTTGAGGGCTGGGGATGCATCTTCTCCTGATAAAGGCTCTTTGTAAAATCCCGGTTTTTTCACGGTGCCCACTACCGCCAGACGCAGATAAACGAACTCCAATTCTGCATCATCTTGACGGTAGCCATACAGGGAGGCGTGCGTATCATGGAAAGCCCGTTTGATTTCATTGATTTGCTCAATGCCCAGTTCCCCTTGAGGGACAGGAATCTCAATCTCATAACCCTGGCCGGCATAACGCATATCCGCACTTCTATTAAAAATAATGTTTTCCCTCTTGATTTTTTCTCCGAGCATCTGTCGCAGACCCAAATCCTCGAGGGTGCCATATTGGCGATTTAGGTCCTGCAGGCTCACGGAGGAAAGTTCAGTCAGGAACGTTTTACTGTAATCATAACGGAAATCTGCTATGAGAAGTCCAACTGCAGAGTTGACCCCCGGGCTGATCGGGATGAGGATTTTGGGGATATTCAGCCCGGAGGCGAGATCGGCGGCATGAAGCGGTCCGCCCCCTCCGAAGGCAAACATGCAAAAGTGCCTGAGATCATGCCCCCGTTCTACTGAGACCCTTCTTATGCCACGCGTCATATTTGCGTTGACCACTTCCAGGATACCTTCAGCCGCCTCTTCCAAGCTGAGACCGAGAGGATTGGCAACCTGAGTTTTGACTGCCTCTTTGGCCAGTTCTACATCGAGGGGCATTTCTCCCCCTACATAGAAATGGGGATTCAGTCTTCCCAAGACCAAGTTGGCATCGGTGACGGTGGGTTCAACCCCTCCGATACCGTAGCATGCGGGCCCCGGACTCGCACCGGCGCTTTGGGGTCCGACCCTAAGCAGGCCACCGGTGTCTATCCAGGCGATGCTGCCCCCTCCTGCCCCGATGGTGTTGATATCGATCATCGGGATCTTGATGGCGTGGCCCCCTATTTCACTCTCCTTGGTTATGTGATATTTACCCGAAGCGATTAAACTGATATCCGCACTCGTGCCTCCCATATCAATGGTGATGATATTTTCAAGTCCGGCCAATTTTGCGATCCAGTGGCTACCCAAAACACCGCCAGCCGGCCCGGAAAGAATCGTGGCGACACTCTTTTGCCCTGTGGCACTAGAGGGCATAATCCCCCCGTTGGACTGCATCACATTCAATGAAACATCCAGTCCGCCGGACGTCAATCTCGACACGAGATCTCCCAGATATCTTTCGATGATGGGCATGACATAAGCATTGATGGTGGTTGTACTCATCCGCTCATATTCACGTATCTCAGGAAGGATCTCACAGGACAAGGAGACCGTGGCTTCGGGGTAGCGTTTTCGAAACAGTTCTTTGATATGGAGCTCATGCTTCGGGTTGACGTAAGAGTGCAATAGGCACACGGCCACTGTCGTAATACTCATGTCTTTTATGGCTGAAATGGCTTGTTGGACGTCGCTTTCGTTTAACAGTTCCAATATTTCCCCATTGTAAAGGATGCGTTCGCCAACTTCGAACCGTAGTTCTCGGGGAATGAGAGGCGCAGGCCTTTGTTCGAAGTAATCGTACATTTTGGGACGATCCTGTCGAACAATACTCAGAATGTCTTTGAATCCACGGGTTAAGAGGAGGGCTGTTTTGGCCCCCTTGTACTCAAGAAGGGTGTTTGTGGCAACCGTGGTGCCATGAATCAGCGAGGATATATCCTTGGGATCCGCCTTTTCAGTTCGCAGTATTTTTTCAATTCCGTTGTGGACACCGATCGATGGATTTGCAGGGGTTGACGGAGTTTTGGTAATACTCAATTTACCGGAATCTTCATTGAAAAGGACAACGTCGGTGAAGGTGCCACCAGAATCGACTCCCAGTCTGTAGGCCATGTTAGGCTCCAAAAGACAGATTGCGTTAAAGATTATCGACTTGTTGAACGCTTATCTGAAACAATTATCTTTATTTAAAGAAGAAATCAGGTTTTGTCTTTACATAAATTTGACTTTTTTATATATTATTTTGACTATTTACCCGGTTACGCGTTCACTTCGTTTCAAAACTTACTGCATTGTTTTATCAAACACCATGAGACGTCAGTCTAATTTTCAACAGTTTCATATGAAAACCGAAACCCATTCGGATCGGTTTTGGATCGAACTGGATGATGACGAAATCTCGAGCAAGCTCGTATTTTTCGGGAAACACTTTTGGACTTCTGAAAATGTATTGCTGCCACATGTCCATTCAACCTATGAGTTGATGTATATCGTTACAGGCGAAGGGGATATTCGGTCACAAGACATGGTCTACCGGTTGCAACAGGGCGACATACTCGTCGTCGAGCCCCTCGCGGAACACGAAGGTGTCGCCAATCCTGAGAATCCATTTGAGCTTTTTTTCATCGGTTATGATTTTGGGCGAGAAAGGATCCCGCTTAGTGACGAACTTTCGGGTGTTGATACTATTTTTCTGAGTTTTTTCGAAGCCTATATAACCAAAATGAAGCATCCCGTGATTCAGGATCGTTATGGCATCGGAAGTATTTTCTTCAGGTTGACAGACGAAATGAGTGACATGCGCCTGTGCAGGGAACAGATCATCCGGGCCTACCTCCTCGAGATTTTTGTACTTATGATTCGCAATATTGCCGATTATGTAAATACCGAGGAAGTCGATCCAAAGAGCAGGGACTCGGTTCAAAAGGCCAAAGCTTTCATCAAATCTCACTATTCGGAGCCGCTTAACCTTGAAAAAATCGCAAGTCATGTCGCCTTGAGTCAATCCTATTTTTCGCGCCTCTTCAAAACCAAAACCGACTATACGCCCATTGAATACCTGAATAGGGTCAGAATCGAAAATGCAAAGAAGTATCTCATTCATTCGGGGCTTTCCCTTATTGAAATTTCTGAACGGGTGGGCTTTAGCAGCCAGCACTATTTCAGTCATACCTTTAAGAAGATCGAAGGCGTATCTCCCCTAATTTACAGGAGGACCAAGAAAAAGGCGCTGATCCAGAATTTTATCCCGGTCAAGCCATCCTAGAAGTGGGTACAAGATTTAGGTCTAAATTTTCTCTCACAGGAATTTGACGGGATGAAGACCCAAAATTTTCTCCAGGCCAAAAATGTCATAAAGGCTCTCTCCGTTGAGAACCTTTTCGCGAATTATTTTTTCTTTCTGTTTGATACCACTTGATGTCTGTAAAACTTCTGCAATTCTTCCGTACGCTACGACGACCACGCCGTTGTTGTCACCGATAATTATGTCGCCCGGAGATATCGCTAAACCTCCGCAATTGATCGGGCAGTTGATGCCTCCCGGGGTGACCTTCACGGTTCCTTCAGCAGTAACGCCCGATGCAAATATCGGGATCCCAATTTCTGCAAGTTCATCCACGTCACGAACGGTTCCGTCGATAACGACGCCTCCAAGCCCTTTTCTGCTGGCGGCAAGGGACATGAGTTCACCCCAACCCGATCCATGGGTTCCGCACCCGTTGTCTACGACGATAATATCTCCTGGCGAAGCATGTTTGAGTGCGTAGTGGGTCATCAGGTTGTCCTTGGGATAGTTTAAGACCGTATAGGCCGGTCCTGCCAGTCGGGCTTCCGGAAAAACCGGCCGAATGCGACTCTGCATCCCGCCCTGCCGTCCCAAGGCATCACTGATATTGGGCGTAGGCAGCTTTGACAGATTTTGGACAAGTTCAGGATCAGGTCGGTCGAAATGTTTTCTGATTACATACATAATGAACTCCTTCAGGGCCCCATCTGATTAGGCTCTATTTATGATAGTCATAATACTTGCGGGCATGTTCCAGGGATATTTTGCCCTCTCGCAAATCTCTTTCAATCAGATGTATGGGTCTTTCTTGAGGGGATCCATATCCGCC
>JASFGM010000170.1:0-6435 GCA_050123755.1 Desulfobacterales bacterium | reverse complement strand
GCGATCAGGGGGTTTATCGATGTCATTCCTCCCGGGCATGTTCCTTTGTTTGCCCCAAAGAAATCGATGTGGCCCATTTTATCGCGCTGGCTAAAGAAGGCCGAATTACCAAACCGGAGTAATGGCGTAATAGCGTCTGGAATATTACCAAGTCAAACCCGCCCACTTCCCCTAATTGGCAGAGGGTGGGGAAGAAATTCGAAACACGAATTTCGAAATTAAAAACAACCTTAGAGAAAATAAATTTGATTTTGGTCTACCACAGCGCTTATTTGGCTAAGTGAATGTGAGGTCCTGGCATGCAAATAGAGCGTATCGATCATCTGGTTTTAACCGTTCAGAATATTCAAGCCAGTTGCGCCTTTTATACCAAGGTCCTGGGAGTGAAGGCGGTGGCTTTTCAAGGCGGGCGCCAGGCCGTCGCCTTCGGGAACCAGAAAATCAACTTTCATGAATCCGGGAAAGAATTTGACCCCAAAGCGTTACGCCCAACTCCGGGTTCTGCTGATCTTTGCTTTATTGCCCGTGGTCCCCTTACGAAAATCATAAGTCACCTGGACGTCTGCGGTGTAAAAATCATTGAGGGGCCCGTAGAAAGAACCGGTGCAATCGGTCCGATGACGTCAATTTACATTCGGGATCCGGATCAAAATCTGATTGAGATTGCAATCTACAATCAAGAAACCCGGAAAAAGAAAGGATGATTTCCTGCTTTCGTGATTACTTTTTAACCAAAGGTTGGAATTTAAAATGGAAGTGACAAAAGATTTAGTTCAAAGGTGCCATGACCTCAACTACGATGCATTAACAGCCGATGTCATTGACCGCGTTAAATACCTTGTTCTTGACTTTATCGGGGTTGCGGCGCGGGGTGCCTTAAGCGAATCCAGCGGCCCTGTTCAAAGGTTTATCTTGAATTTAGATGGTGACCGGGATGGTGCCGTCGTCATCGGGACCCACCTTAAAGCCAGCCCTGCTTATGCGGCCATGGCCAACGGCACAGCTGCGCATTCACTGGAATTGGATGATGTCGTCAATGAAGCTTCACTCCACCCGGCGGTAGCGATCATGCCGGCGGCTTTGGCCGCCGCGCATATTGCCGGTTGTTCTGCGAAAGAATTAATTGCCGCCATCGCCGCAGGCTACGAAGTGATGATCAAGCTGGGGGTGGCGCTGGATCCGGCCGCGCATTATGCCCGGGGCTTTCATCCCACCGGAACCTGCGGAACGATGGGCGCTGCAATCACCGCAGCAAAAATACTTAAACTGAATCAAAAGGCAATGATGAATGCCTTAGGCATCGCCGGCAGTCAGGCTGCGGGATCCATGGAATTTTTATCTGACGGAGCCTTTACCAAACGCCTGCACCCCGGCTGGGCCGCGCATAGCGGCATAATTGCGGCTTTGCTTGCACGCGAAAACTTTACGGGTCCCGGCACGATTATCGAGGGCCGGTTCGGATTTTTGCATGCCTATTCCTCCGGATCAAAATCCGGTAAAGTCTTGCAGAATTGGGGAGATCCCTGGGAGGTATTGCATACCAGCATTAAGCCGCACGCCTGCTGCCGATATAACCAGGGCCCGATTGACGGCATATTGAAGATTGTGCGCGAAAATAATTTAGATTCCTCTCAGGTTGAAAAAGTGACTTTAGGAATCCTTAAGGCCGGTTTTGCCATCGTCGCAGAGCCGCAGGAACAGAAATGCGATCCAAAATCGATTGTTGATGCGCAGTTTAGTATGCCGTTTGGTGCCGCAGTGGCCATTTTGTACGGAAAGGCCACGCTGGATGAATACACGCGGGAACGAATCAATTCAGCCCGGGTGAGGGAGTTGATGGGGAAAATTTCCTGTGTAACGGATCCTGAACTGGAAACCGAATTTCCGAAGAAGTGGCCGGCCTCTGTAACCCTGCTGACAAAAGATGGGAAATCGTATTCGACCAGAATCGATTTTCCAAAAGGTGACCCCGAGAACCCGCTGACATGGGATGAGCTGATCGATAAATTCAGAAATCTGGTTTCACCGGTTTTTGGGGAAGTAAAACAATACGAAATAATAGAACGGGTAAGGTCTCTGGAGAAACAACAAGATTTGACGGATTTTGCGATGCTTTTGTTAAAAGACCAGAGCTAACATAACGTCTCGGAATTTCTATAACTTAATAAAAATATAGGAGGTTTTTTAAGGCCTGGGTTTTTGCCTCATTCCTGGAATAATAGAATAATGGTTTTTTAAAGGATATTTTCCATTTTTAATTTTATCGTCAAAACGATTAGTGCCATTAACCCAACAGTCTAGTATCCTCTCCGAGTTGAGAATCTTCAAAGAAGTGTCAAATCAGAAGTGAGACCGGGCTCGCTTTGGCAGATCAAAATCGGCTTTCAGGTCAGATCTAGCCTCAAATCAGTGTTTAAATGCAAACATTTATACACAGTTAACAGCGAAATGGTCAAATAAAAAGACAGCCTTAAATTCATGGCTGCCTTCATTAAAGTCATTAATGGGATCAGTCAAATCGAGTTACTTTTTAAAAAACATCCTGAATCTGATGCCGGCGCCTTCAAATGAGGTTCTGACGATTTCGCCGTTTGCCATGATCGTATTCCCGGCGTCGGGCAAATCAAATTTCATTGCGATCTCCTGCCCGACAAATAAACGGTGATTGGTATTAATAAAAACCCCACCGGAACTGACATTTTCAATGGGGGCCTGGAAATCACTATCCATGGTCCTGCAATTGGCAACTACCAGTTGAAGTTCGTTGACTTTTTTCCTGGCATCTTTTCTTCTCTCTAAATTTTTTGTTTGCACATTTGGGATATAATTGCTGTACATGTCAAAGGTGTCCTTGTGCATCTTAATCATTGTATCCATAATAGTTAATAATATCGGTTGGAAATACAAGTTATGTGCCAAATATTTAAGCACTTGATTTTCTTATATTTTAAAAATTTAGCGACTTTTTCAGCGACGTAAAATTATACAAAATCAAACAGACCTGTACTTTTTTTTGCACGTGTCCCCCTTTGGGTTTCAAATTTTATGCAGCGCTTTTTTGCGATAGATATCTCTACGCTCTATGGGGATCAAATGTCCGGCACCTTGCCGGCGGTCGTTGCCTGATCTGCGATCCTTCCCGGTTCGACGATCTAATTTGATATAACTTGAGTTGGTTCGACGCCTGTCCGTCCCTGAGCGTGTGCCACCATTATCTTTTATTATATCTTTTTTCATGGCGTTCTCTGTACAGGGACGGTTTTCATCATCGAGCCCAAAAAGATAAATAGGCGTTCCGGTACTAATAGCGTAAATTGTTGGAATGATTCTTTATGCAGAAAGAAATAAGTTGGTTGCCAAAATCAGATCTATGTCTGGATCCTTGATAGCTTTTGATTTATGCAGAATGCGAATTGGGAAGTCAGATCTGGTTCGCTTTGCCGGATCAAAAAAGTGGTTCGAACCAGTTAGGGTGGCGTATCTGTGCCCTCTATGGGTTTCTATACATCATTAAAATATACGGGGTCAAATAGAATTATGATCAATCCAGGCTGTTAACTAACGCGAACAGCAGACCCCGGATCTTGGGAGACATTTCATCAAACTGCATGCCGATGGCCAATGTTTTAATGCCACCATGGGCAACCTCCCGACTCCAAACAATCTGGCCGGAAATTTTCAACAATAGCGTGTGCGTTATAACACTGACGTTTATTTTCGCATTTGTTACGGTCTTATAGAGTGGTGAAATACCGGAGTTGTTAGCGACTTCTGTTGGATCGATAACGATGCTCATACCCCCGATCGAGATGTCTTCGGAATCGCCTTCTATGAGAAGGGCTCCATCAGGTGAATCTTCCGGAAAAATTTCAAGTTGCAGCTTTAAGGCGAATTTCTGCCGGGTTTCCTTTCGAATCTCGTCTGAAGGCGCATCTTCATCAGTTAGTGCGCGAATACTTAATAAGTCGATAATCCCAAGCTCAATGTTCGGATATTTGCGGCCGATCCGCATCAGTTTTTCTTTGGGTATTCTAACCAACTCGACAGGCTCAAGCGTTTCAATATAGGATTGAGATCTTTGTTCTTTATTAAACGGATAGATATCGCCAAAAAAATCATTTTCAGCCAGCGTTAATGTGGGTTTCCGAAAAATCTTGCGCTGATTTTTCAAAGTCAGGTAAATGGAATCTTTCAATCGGCCGGATACAACAAAAAATAGATGGTCTTCCGGATCACCAATCTCTTTAACAACCTGTTCGGACGGCAGCCGTATATTTTCAAAAAGAGAACAAAACGCCTTTAGCTCTTGGATGGATAATTTGGAAAAGAAGTGTCCCAGAGGCAGCTTCTGGTCATTGCTGCTATTTAGCTCGGATAAAAAAGATTGCACGTTCTGATCGGAAGGCATCTCAATATGCCATTGAGAAATTTTTGAAACCATTGCCGGCAGTATTTTACCGTTGTTCAAATATAGTTTGGCGGCCCGGCTGTAAGCCTTTGCAGCAGCATCCGGCATCTTATTTTTTGTCAGCAAACCCGCATATATCCGTACCAGGTCAGGTTCAGCAGGAAATTTTTTCATGGCGTCGAGCATCAAGTCAATGGAATTGATAACAATGGATCCATCGATGATGTGCTCAATCGTATTTTTATCAATTTTGATCTGATTTGCTGAGGCTTTCTTTATAAATTCAGGCACTTTCAATTCAAAATCACCTTTCCGCAGATGTAGCCGAAATTTAAGATCTTGTGGATAAAATCAATTCTTATGTGTAAAATCAATTATTTAGCAGATCAAACAAAGGATAGATCTAATATCGGCAATTTGGGTAAATTTCTTAAGATATTAAATAAAATAAAGATTCCAACCCAAAAGCCGATATTTATATTATGGGAAAAAAAGAAAGACGAAAATATTCACGAGTTCAAATATTTGATCCGATTTCCTATTTAAGTAAAGATCCAAAGGGCAAGGTCATCGGATACAATATAGCCGTTGTTCGAAATGTGAGTCAAACCGGAATCCAGATTGAAACCTTCCAGGCAATTAGCTCGGATAATATCTCCTTGATGTTTTTCGATTTAAGCAATAAGGAAATACAAGTTAAAGGCGAGGTTATCTATTGCACAAAGAATGATTACGGTCAGTATAATATTGGAATCAACCTCGTCGGAACAGCCTTTGAAAACCTTCAATTTATAAAAGCCTTAGTAAAATCCTACCACTACCAAAAAGAAAAATTACGCCTAGGCATCGCCCCCGGCATCCCAAATTAAAACTCTAAATTAACTGTTTGCCTGTATCGCTCAGCGTTTTTCTGCAGTTAATTCAAATTAACCGGGCAACCGCCGACATATTTATTTTGAAATATGCAGAGATGGTATGCTAAGGTATTTAAAATTTCTCTCTAATCGTAATTTCTCCTCACCAAGTTCTGAAACTGCATAGCAGTTTAATATACTAAATTTCATCTTCATCCTTAAAAACTCAACAATGAAAGCAACCATCAAAATATTGATAATTGTCGTTCTGCTAATAGCCGCCATCATTTCCATCCGTGATTACTTTGCCTACAAAGAAAAACAAAAACTATATGCAAGATCCTTGATGTATACAGAGGAATTAATCGCATTCTCAAAAGTTCTAATTGAAATGCAGCAATTAGGGCAGAAATATATAATTTTGAAAAGCCGAAATATAAATGATGAGACTAGAGATAGGCTTTTAAAAGAAATCGAGGATTTTTTAGAGAAATCGGGAAAAATAAGAAATGAATTTTCCGACATATTAAAACGCTATAATTCAATTACAAGCAGGTATAACAATCTGCCCAAACAGATTCTTTGGTATAAAAATTCATTGCCCCAGGTGCTTCAAGTCAAAACGAAGGAGGATTATCTCCAAATTGATTGATATTCTTTTTAAGGTGGCGACAGGCAGCAAGAAGATTCGGAATCTTCTAACTCCGGTAGGGTCGATCTTCTTTGCTTTCTTTATAACCCTGTTTGTCTTTTTAGCCTTGCAATTGGATCAATTTTTAAAGCTTCCCCTGCTTTTTTCAAAGCCGTTTAATATCATTTTTTCTTTACCGATACTTTTTCCGGGGCTGTTCTTAATTGGGTGGTCATTTCTGCATTTTCTCAAAGTGAAGGGAACGCCCGTGCCCTTTAACCCTCCGCCCAGGTTAGTTGCCGACGGCCCGTATGCCTACACCAGAAACCCGATGCTCACGGGAGTATTCATACTCCTATTTGGTTTTGGTATCTTATTCGGATCTTTTAGTTTTACCTTCATATTCACACCACTGATTATCGCTATTAATGTCTGGGAATTGAAAGCGATTGAAGAACCTGAGCTCGCCAAACGGCTTGGTGAAGATTATCTTGAATACAAGCATAAAACGCCCATGTTTATTCCCAATTTAAGGCCAAAGA
>JASFGM010000169.1:0-6435 GCA_050123755.1 Desulfobacterales bacterium | reverse complement strand
CGACAAAAGCCGGCAGGCCGATAATATTTAATGTTTTGACGAACGTTTTTGTCCCGGCTTTGGTATCATCCAGCGGGTTGAAGCGCTGTTCTTTTCCGCGCATGACCGCAATATCTTCGCGTCCATTTAGGTAATCGATCACATTCAGTATAAATGTGGCATTGGGCCCCCGGCCGACGGCATCGAGTATGTTGTCTTTCAACATATCCGCTGAGGCCATCAGAAAGATTTTGCCGGGTTTGCCTTTGGCGATAAATTGGCCTTCGCTTACGATTTTAGAAATATCGATTTCAGGTTGGGTATCTGCAGTTTCTGCTTTATTTTCGGAGGGCTGTTTGGCAGCCGCTTCATCTTTTTTATCGGAGTCATCTTCATCGATTTCTTTTTCCGGGATGGGTTTGCCGGCAAAGTAGCTCGGGAATTCACCCGCCAGAATATACGCCAGCGGCTTGCTCTGCATCTCTTTTGTTGAGGACGGTGGCTGGATGAACATCGGATTCAATGTAATTCGCCCGCTCATCTCCCATGATTTTTCCGAGGAAGCAACCAATCGGGTTGCTTTCAAACCATTGGCGGTTAGCCGATCCGTATCCAATTCCAGGGGAGATACCTTTATAGCGATCATTCCTTTGATGCTTTTCATAAAATCGAGTTCTTTATTGATAAACCGGCTTTTGATAATCGGAGCAAAATAAATCGGTCGCTCGCCACCGCCGAGCTGCGCCGGAAGCGTCTGACGGAAGCAATTTTCGTCCATGACATAGGATTTTTTAATGCGAATCCCATAGTGGCCCAAAAGTTTTTCAAGCCCGGTATCTAAAGGGACATAGACCGGTTGCTGGCCGCCGATGTTTCCACCCTGCTGATTGCCGGGTCGCAGTTCCATGAATCGATCAAGAAATAGGACCAGGTTTTTGCCCTTCATCAAAAACTGGTCGATCTGAAACAGTTCGTAATCGGAAAAGGGTAAGGTGGGCCGGGCGAGAATCATAGATCTGAGATTCTCGGGAATGGTTTCTGCTTTAAGATCGATCTGCTTTAAGCTGTAATTTTGTGAGATCAATGATTGAAAATTCAACAGCGTTTCCTGCCGCTGTAAGGCGGACTGACGCATCTGCGGGGTACTGTTGAGATTCAGTGTTCCGTGTTCAGCAAGATAACCCAGATCTTCATTGATATCGATGAGCGCTTCAACATTTTTTTCAATAGTCTCCTGTACTTCTTTCAGACCCATTAACTGGTACTGGGTGCCGAGAATCGGAATCCGGATCACTTGCAACAGGCGGGTAACCAAAGCCTGTTCCCCAAACTCCATTACCAGACCGATGGAGCCTTTTCCGGGAGGGACCGTACCTTTGGCCAGTGCCGGCCATTTTACAGTTATAATGTTGTATTTTTCAGCAATCGCCTCTTGTTCTGCATCCGTAGACGGATCTAAATGTTCGAATTCGAGTTTATTATAATTTTTTTGGTTTAGCTGTTGAACCATCTTTTCCAGCTGATCGGGAATTTCAGAAAGCTTTTGTAGGCCGATGTAGGGGGCCATTTGATATAGGGAAGATGACAAATAGAGCTTAATGCGGATTTTATCCTGCAGACCCAGCAGTGCACTTATTTTATTGTTTAGCTTCTGGATGGCGGTCGTCATTTTATATTCCAGTCCTTCGATCGTAGATATGGTCGGGATACGCTCGATCAAATCACCGTGAATGAGCACCATTCCCATATATGCCCGTTGAAATTTGACCTCATCTTTTTCAATGGCCTGAATTTGAACCGGATGGATTCCGTAATCATTTGCCAGCTTTTGATTTTCCCTTGTCTTTTCGGACAATTCACCTTCTTCGGTACTCACGTCATAAAATTGATAGTTAAAATAACGACTGGCATAGATGCCATATTCTTCCAGCAGGTCATGCAGGTAGCGCTCGGTATTATTGTGGGGCGCCGGCAGATTTTTCGTAAAAAAAACTTTTACCGTTAAAGGTTCGGACAAAGTGGATACGACTTTTTTACTGGCTTCAGAGATCGAATACATTTTATTGGCGGTCAGATCCAGTCTGAAGAAAAGCGTGATGCCCGCAACGTTAACCAGCACAACGATGATAAGATATATCAAAAATCTAATATATATTTCCGATCCTTTTTTCGGCAACATTTCTTGCTCCTTAATGTCTTTGGTGCAGGGCGAGATGGGCCCCGAAAAGGCTTACAAAGCAGACGCTTACAAAATACAGAATATCTCTGGAATCAATAATGCCTTTGGCAATATTTTGAAAATGAAAGTCAGCTCCCAGGTAGGAAAAAACGCCCAGCAACGACTGGGGCAGGAAAAATAGCATTTTGTCGATCAGGGTCAACGTAAAACAGATTGCCAGTCCGATGATAAAGGCAATGATCTGGTTACGGGTAAGCGCCGAGGCAAACAATCCAACGCCTGAAAAAGCAGCACCCAGAAAAATCGCACCGATGTATCCGCCCACAACGGGTCCCCAGTCCAATTGCCCCATGACGGAGACTGTTAGCGGATAAGCCAATGTCGGGATCAGCATGGCGATGATGAGTGCAACACTGGCAAAAAATTTTCCGAGAATCACATCACCATAGGTCACCGGCATCGTGAGCAAGATTTCATCCGAACCGACGTTTAATTCCTCGGATATCAATCGCATGGTGATGGCCGGGATGACGAAAGCAAAAACAACCGGCAGCAGGGTATAAAAAGTGCGCAGGTTCGCCTGGTTAAAAAGAAAAAATGTCGAAAAAAAGAACCAGCCGGTTACAAAAAGAAATATCGAAATGACGATATAGGCGATCGGGGATACAAAATAAGCACTAAATTCTTTTCGGAAAATATGGGCCACCTGGCGCATCTTAGCTCTCCTTGGTAAGCTCGCGGAAAATGTTTTCGAGTGTCTGGGTCTCCTGATGAAAATCTAAAAGAATCCAATCGGTTTCTTTTATCTTGCGATAAACGTCCGGGCGCAGGTCACCGGCCGACTGGCAGGTCACGCCGACGTCTAATTCAGAATCGGTTTCTCTAATTTTGGCAACACTTTCAACCCCATCAAGCGCGCTTAAGTTGGCTTCCACGTTTTTAAAATCTGCATTTTGGAGGCAAAGATGCATAATGTTTTTGCTGCTCAAGGACTGCTTCAGGTTTTCGGTGCTGCCGTCAGCAACGATTTGGCCTTGATTGATAATGACGATCCGATCGCAAGTTGCCTCGGCTTCACTCAGAATGTGAGTTGAAAGAATGATGGTTTTTTCTTTGCCGATTTCTTTGATAATTTTTCGAATCTCGACAATTTGGTTGGGGTCCAGGCCGGAAGTGGGCTCATCAAAGATCAAAACTTCAGGGTCATTCATCATGGCATGGGCCAGGCCCACGCGCTGTTTGTAGCCTTTGGAAAGTTCGCCGATCGGCTGGCTCATGACTTCATTGATGCCGCAAAGATCAGCCAGTTGACGAATGCGTGGAAGTCTTTGTGCGCTATCAATTTCCCGAATGGCGGCCACATATTTGAGGTAATCAAAAACCAGCATATCATGATATAGCGGGGCCGATTCCGGCAGATAGCCTAAAAGTTTCTTGATTTCCAATACATGTTTGTCAATGCTTAGGCCTTTAATATTGATGCTGCCCGAGCTGGGCTGCAGATAGCCTGTAAGCATACGCAGGGTGGTGGTTTTGCCGGCTCCATTCGGGCCCAGCAGCCCCAGAATCTCGCCTTTTTGAATATCGAAATTTATCTGATCCACTGCGCAAAGCTGGTTATAATATTTGGTCAGATTTTCGACCTGAATCATTTTAAATCTCCCGATTCTGAATTTTTTTTTGCGAAAATATGGAAAAAATGAAAAACAGATATATTATTAGTATATCCGTCGTTTGTGTATTAAGTGATGCATGCTTCGTGATGTCGTTTTTTGAAATTTTAATACATAAATTGAGTGTTTGCAAGGGAGGCCGCCTGTTAAAATATTGATTGTTGAATTCATCCGTATGCTTCTGATAATATCGATACGTTAGGCGCTTGATTGCAATTTTTGTGCTTTTAGTGGCAAAACATTTACGCCACCAAGACACCCAGACGCAAAGATGAACCGTAACCGCAGGTTTCCTTTGTGGCCGGGTGCCTTTGGGGCAATTTGTTCCGGCTTGTCCGGGTTCGGTTTTACGGATTTGAAAGGAGAGATATATTTATGGGGTCCAGCGTAATGAGTGCAAAATTATTTAGACGTCATGTTATTTTCGTCACCTTGGTCCTGATCGCAACAATAGGGTTATTCGCTAATCATGTTGCCGGTCCGGTCGCGCACGCCGAAGCGACACAATATTTCGACGCACCTGCCAGCTTTAACCAATTGGCGGAGATGGTGAGCCCGGCGGTTGTCAACATCCGCACTGTGAAGACGATCAAAGGCGGGGGGCCGGTTTTCCGCCAATTTCAGCGCGATCCCTGGGATAGAAAAGGTCCTTTTAAGGATTTTTTTGAGCGCTTTTTTGGCGAAGACATGCAGAAGGAATTCAAACAGCCCAGCCTCGGATCCGGATTCATTATCGATAAAGATGGTTTTGTCGTGACAAACAACCATGTCATCGAAGATGCAGACCAAATAAAGGTCAAACTCAAAGATGAACGCGAATTCGATGCAGAGATCGTTGGACGGGATCCCAATACGGATATTGCCTTGTTAAAAATAGCTTCGGGCCAGGATCTTCCGACTGCAAAGCTGGGTGATTCCGATCAACTAAAAGTCGGACAATGGGTTGTCGCAATCGGCAGCCCTTTTGGGCTTGAACATACCGTTACCGCCGGAATCGTCAGTGCCAAAGGCCGGGTTATCGGTTCGGGACCCTATGATGATTTCATTCAAACCGATGCGTCCATCAATCCAGGTAACAGCGGCGGGCCCCTTCTCAATTTGAAAGGAGAGGTCGTCGGGATCAATACAGCCATTGTTGCTACCGGTCAGGGGATCGGCTTTGCGATTCCGGTCAACCTCGCCAAAGGCATTATCGTAGCGCTTAAATCTGAAGGAGAAGTCACCCGCGGATGGCTTGGTGTTGCAATTCAGGATTTGAGCAGTGATATGGCCGAATACTATGAAATCAAGAGCAAAAAGGGCGTATTTGTCGCGGACGTCTTTGAAGGCGATCCGGCGGACAGGGCCGGTATAAAAGCAAAGGACATTATTCTTGAGGTAAACGGCCAGAAGATTAAAACCAGCCGACAACTGACCAGCATGATCGCTGCGATACCCGTTGGTGAGACCGCCAAAATAAAAATATTACGTGACGGAAAAGAAAAAACAGTTAACGTCAAAATTGTCAAACGCGATGAGACCAAGCTGGCCTCCCGGGGTCGGCCGCAAGAACAGGCGGAAGAATTCGGTATTCGTGTATCGAATATAACGCCTGAAATTTCCCAGCGGTTAAATATTGCCGAAACGGCCGGTGTCATTGTCACCGGAGTAGAAAGCGGCAGTAAAGGAGAAGAAGCAGATATCCGTGTCGGTGATATTATCAAAGAAATTAACCGCCGGCCGATAGAGACGGTCGGCGATTATCAAAAAATATTGGACCAAGTGGGTTCAGGCGAATCCGTTAACCTATTTATCCGGCGTAAAAATGCAGGTTTTTTAGTGGTGAAACTCACAAAATAACCGGCGGTGGCCGGTATATATGTGGTTTCAGGTGTCAGGTTTCGGGTGTCAGAGATCAAAAAAAGGGCTGATAGGCTGGGAAGCTGGAAGGCCAGAAGGCTGGAAAGCTGAATTATTTGAAAGCCTTTCAGCCTTACAACCTCCAAGCTTCCCAGCCTGCTAGCTTTCGAGCTATTTGCCTGACACCTGAAACCTGACACCCGAAACCTGCCTCTTGGTGTTTGTTAATCCGTAATCGTTTTACTCAAATCCGGAATGGTTTCCGGTTTACCCCGTTGCATGTAACGGCTATCTCCGTCTCGGGCCGTTACGTTTTCATAGACGCCGTCGTCACGCTTTACCAGCTTGGTAAAGCCAAGATCACGGAGCTCACCGTTCGTTCTGGGACAGCTGATATTGGTTTGCGAGATGATTTTTTGTACGGGCCCCTTGCAATCAGGACAGACCTCTATCGGTTCATCGGATAAGGATTGCTTAAAGTCAAAAACCTTTCCCATTTTGCACGGTTTTTTGAGATGCTCATATTCATAGATTGGCATAATCTCACTCCTGTCCAATTTTCGTATTTCGTGTTAGGGATGGCTAAAATCAACCTTCTCTAAAAATTATAGATGGAAAAAAAATTCTGTCAAGCTTCTTTAGCCCCAACCGGGAGTTATTCGTTATTTGTTATGGGTTTATCGTTTCAAAAAAATATGAAATCGGGATATCAAATTCGAATAACCATTAAGGTTTAATTAAGCTTTTTCAGCTCAATTGGGCCCT
>JASFGM010000168.1:0-6438 GCA_050123755.1 Desulfobacterales bacterium | reverse complement strand
TGCTGTCCTCTCTGGGTGTTCTCGTCAATGCCCTGTGGTCGCCGGATACCGGTGCTCAAGGAACAGCCTACAAAATCCGGGTTGAAGAAGAGGGCATCTACCACCTCACAAGGGATTATTTGGTCAACAATGGCGTGGATGTGGATGGAATGGATTTAAGCCAGATCCGGATCTACAATCTGGGTACCGAGATCGCCATCAATGTATACGATGACAACGGTGATGACACCCTGGATAATTCTGATTATATCGAATTTTACGGCCTGCCCGTTACAGCGCAATACGCCAAATACTGCCGCTATAACGTCTACTGGCTGTTGACCGCAGGCGGCACGGGCACCGCCAGGCGCATGATCGAAATAGACGCCACACCGGCAGCCGGAGCAGCCGCCGCAACCCACACTGACACCGTCCATTATGAGGAAGATGAATATTATCTGGGGCTGGCGCCGGGTGATGATGCTCGAGATCGCTGGTTTTTTGACGAGCTGGTGCTGGGCACGGCGCTGAGCGGCACACCGGACCCGGTGCCCACCGACTTCACCGTCAACCTGCCTGCCGTGGCCGGGCAGGGCCGCCTGACCATTTCCATGTGGGGATACTACGACACCTATCATGATGTCGAAATTCAGGTCAACGGTGTCTTTGCCAATATCGCCAACTGGAGCGGAATCTCATTTCATGAGGTCACCCTGGATGGAATTGATCTCTTAGAAGGCGACAACACCATTACCCTGATCTGTAACCCGGATATGGATGCCGTCATCGTGGACTGGATTGATATCACCTATCCGCGCATGTTTGAGGCGTCCAACAACACCTTAAAATTCTCCCATGACAGCGGTTACCGCTATCAAATAAACAATTTTGATACCGGCAACCTGGTGGCATTTGACATTACGCAAACAACCGATCCGGCGCGGGTGGTCAACGTTGAGATCAGCGGCACGAATCCCTATTCTTTGGAATTTGAGCCGCCGGTCAACCCGGGTGCAACCGAGACCTATCTCCTGCTCAGATCGGATGCCGGCATGATACCGGTGGGGCTGACTGAGGATACAGCTGCAGACCTGGCCCTTACCGCCAGCGGAGCAGACTATATTCTCATCACCCACCGGGATCTGGGCTGGGATGCCAACGGCGATGCCTATGGGTGGCTCGATGATCTGGTGGCCCTGCGCGAGGGCCAGGGGCTGCGGGTCAAAGTGGTGGATGTGGCCGACATCTTCGATGAGTTCAGCTATGGAATGACATCGGCTGCGGCCATCCGTGATTTTCTAACGTATGCTTACAACAACTGGGAGCCGCCGGCACCTCAGTATGTGCTGCTGGTCGGCGACAGCAGCTATGACTTTAGAGACAACCTGCAGCTGGGTGTAACATATTACGTGCCCGCGTATTTAACCTTTACCCAGTTTATGGGAGAAACCGTAACCGATGAGTGGTTTGTGAGGATCAGCGGCGACGATGCGGTCTCGGATCTTTATATCGGCAGACTTCCGGCCGAAAGCGAAGCCGAAGCTGCCGTCATGGTCAATAAAATTTTAGCCTATGAGACATCACCCAACGACAAAACCTGGCAGAAGAACACCCTGCTCATCGCTGATAATCAAAAAGAAGCCTATGAAGCTGATTTTGAAAACATGAACGAGGATGCCGCGGATCTTCTGCCGGCATCGATGAATGCGCCCTTTAAAGGTTATCTCAACGACTACCTGGCGGCATCGGGTTTGACCGCTGATATCAAAGCCCGGATCAATTCCGGCAGCCTGATCGTTAACTACAGCGGGCATGGGGCCATGCAACGATGGGCCGGTGAAAAGGTTTTTCAAATTTCAGATGTGGATGATTTAACCAATGCCGGTATGTACCCGTTCGTTGTCAACATGACCTGTTTGACCGGTTATTTTGGTTATCTGGATCCCCAGGATGGCCCCGAGCCTTCTTTGGCCGAAGCACTCATAAAATCCGACGGCAAAGGTGCGATCGCTTTACTGATGCCCACGGCCATGACCTCAGTGGGCGGTCAGTATATTCTGGATACCGCCTTATTTGAAGCTATTTTCCAGAAAGATATCCGCCAGCTGGGACCGGCCATAGCCGATGCCAAACAAACCCTGCTGGCCAATGGCGGCTCGGGATATGAGGAAATCAGTAAAACCTTTTTACTCTTCGGTGATCCGGCCCTGGCCCTGCAGGTTCCGGTTCCGCATAAACCAACACAGATCGAGGTTGAACGCACCCAACAAGGTATTATGATCAGCTGGCAGGCCGTCGCAGACAGCAGCGGCAATCCGGTGGCCGGATATAATGTCTATCGAAGCTCAACGCCGGATGGTATTTATATAAAGATCAATACCGAGCTGATCACCACAACCGAATTTCTGGATACGGATCCCGGCGGTGTAGGCGCCAGCGTTGCCGGCGCCAGCAGTGGGGGTAATTCTTATTACGGCATAACCTCCGTTGATGACAGCGGCGATGAAAGCGCTCAAACTCTGGGCAGCAGCCCGGCAGTCATAGGCTCCTCATCCGGCGGTGGCGGCGGTGGTGGCGGCGGTGGCGGCGGATGCTTCATCAATGTTACAGCCCCGTCGAATAGCGGGCAAGGCCTGTGGATAGTGGCGCTGATAATGATCAGCCTGGCAATCACCCTTTGCATCAAGGCTCGCAGAACCGCCCCTAAAGTCTAACGCGCCTCACGTCCCGCCGGGGCCTTCTTTGAGACCCGCAGGCCAGGCGCAAATGCGATTGCGGCTCCCGCTCTCAGAATTGAATGAATCTGAGTCCTCAGTCCTCGTTACTCAGTCCTGATTCTCAAACCACATCAATCGCCGGCCCTCTTTTTATCGATAAATTCTGCAAGCTCATTGGCTTCATCGGATCCCAGATCGCGCAAAATCTGCAATTCCTTTTCCGCCAGATCAAATTTTCCCATCTCGGCATAAGCTTCTCCCAGGTACTCATAAGCTTCGGCCAGCTTCGGGGGAAAAGGAAAAGAGAAAAGGGGACGTTGGTGAAATATTGACATTTGGCTTTAGGTAAGTTACATACACCACTATTATGCCCCGCCAAGCCAGAATAGATGCGCCTGGAGCGCTGCACCATGTGATCATTCGCGGCATCGAGCGTAAATCCATTTTTAAAGATGCAAAAGATTATCGGAATTTTTTAGACAGACTGGGTCTGATTCTCACAGAGACCGAAACACCCTGTTTTGCCTGGGCCTTGATGAGCAACCATGCCCATTTACTTCTAAGAACCGGCCTTGTGCCCCTTAGCCTGGTAATGCGCCGGTTGTTGACTGGACATGCCCAGCAATTTAACCGCCGGCATCAACGCCATGGTCATGTGTTCCAAAACCGCTATAAATCGATTTTGTGTGAGCAGGATCCCTATTTGTTGGAGCTGGTCAGATATATTCACCTCAATCCGATTCGCGCTGGTATTGTCGATGGTCTTAATAAATTGAATGTCTATCCTTATACAGGACACGCCACTTTGATGGGCAAAGTTAAACGGCCATGGCAGGATGAGGCTTATGTTTTAGCTCTGTTTGGAAAAAGTATTCGAGCTTCTCGGAAAGCCTATCTTAATTTCGTTTCAAAGGGAATTGCCTTTGGCCGCCGACCCGATTTGGTGGGTGGGGGCTTGATTCGCTCTATTGGAGGCTGGTCTGCGTTAAGCACTATGCGATCATCGCATTTGCGGGTAATTAGTGATGAAAGGATTCTGGGCAGCAGCGATTTTGTTGAATCTGTACTCAAGCATGCCAATGAGGCCTATGAGAAGAAAACACTGGCGATGGCCAAGGGCATTGGCTTGGATGATCTGATTGATGCGGCTGCCAACTATTTTGAGATCAACGCAGAGATCATTAAAGGCGCAAGCAAGCAAAGAGACGGTACTCGGGCAAGGTCAATCGTCTGCTATTTGGCAGTGGAAAAATTAGCAATGGTTGGCGCACAGCTTGCGCGTCAATTGAACCTGACCGCTTCAGCGGTAAGCAAATTGATCAGCCGCGGCCGTCACGATCCGGTTTCAAAAGACATTGCAACCGAACTCTTTGATTGAAAGCTAGCAAAATTTACTAAGAACTGAGCCAACTAGATTCAAATTTCAATATTTCACCAACGTCCCCTCTTTTTTCTTTCCTAGATTGACAACGTGGTCTGGAGAAATTATAAAATCCTTAAATAATGACATATTTTAATTGGTCCGAGCAGAAAGGAGTTAAAAATGGAAATTGATCATAAAGTGGAAAACGGAGTTATAAATATCGCCATAAAAGGGCGCCTGGATGCCGCAACGTCTCCTGCAGCGGAAGATAGCATTAAAATAATTATGGAAGGTGACGAAAACCGACTGCTTTTTGACTTCAGTAGCCTTGAGTACCTCAGCAGCGGCGGGTTGCGGGTTATTTTAGGCGCATCCAAGGAGATACGGCGTAGAGAAGGCAAGGTGGCGCTTTGTTGTTTAAATCAATACGTTAACGAGATTTTTGAGGTCAGCGGCTTTTCGGCTATGATTCCCATCAAAGATACCGTTGAAGAAGGTCTTAAAGAACTCTCATAGAAGGCCGGATGTATAACTTAATTTTGCACGAGTCGGAGGCTTCCATAGGCAAGGCGCTTAAGGGCGCAGCCATCGCAAACTATTGCAAGCGCTTAATAACGCAGCATATGGGAGCCTCCGGCTCGCCGCTTTTCCAGTCGGGTGAAAATAGATGAGAAATAAAATAGATCATCATCCGAAATTAAACAACAAAAAGATTCTGATCTATTTTCATGCAAACCGTATCGCCTGAATGCGGAGTGTATACTCAATGACGAAAAGTAATAATGAAACCGAAGCCGTCCTGTTGGTAGATGATAATCCGACGAATCTGCAGTTGTTATTTGAGACCCTCGATGGCAGGGGATATAAACTCCTGATCGCAAAGGACGGCAAAACAGCCCTTTCAATTGCCCGCAAGGCCGGTCCACATTTAATTCTATTGGACATTATGATGCCGGAAATCGATGGCTATGAAGTCTGCCGCCGATTAAAAGCCGATCCGGCCACAGAAGAGATACCGGTTATTTTCCTGTCGGCACTGACCGACACCAAGGACAAGGTTCAGGGGCTGGACCTGGGCGCGGTGGATTATGTCACCAAGCCGTTTCAGCCTGATGAAGTCATTGCCAGGGTCAATACCCATCTGACCGTTTATCGGCTGAAAAAAGCGCTGGATGAAAAAAATAAAGAGTTGCAGGAAGCCAATGAATTCCTGGAAGAGCGTGTGAAAGAACGCACGGCAGAGCTGGTGGGACTAAACAGCGCTTACGAGCGCTTTGTCCCCCGCGAATTTTTAAGCCTGCTCAAAAAAGAAAGCATCCTTGAAGTTAAACTGGGGGATCAAACCGCCCAGCAGATGACCGTTCTGTTTTCCGACATCCGCGGCTGGACCACCCTCTCGGAAGCGATGACCGCCCAGGAAAGTTTTAATTTTATCAATGCCTTTTTAAATCGGGTCAGCCCGGTGATCGCAGCCCACCGCGGGTTTGTCGACAATTTCCAGGGGGATGGAATGATGGCGCTCTTTCCGGAAACCGCCGATGACGGCGTCCAGGCGGCGATTGCCATGCATGCAGCCGTTTCCGAATATAATAAAAATCGCAAGCAAAAAGGCTTTCAACCCATCGGCATCGGGGTGGGTTTGCACATCGGTGATTTAATGCTCGGTATTATCGGCTACGAGAAACGCATGCAGGGCACGGTGGTGGCCGATGCCGTTAATCTGGCATCCCGGCTGGAAGGGTTGACACGCGTCTACGGATCCTCGATCAGCATCAGTGAACCGACCCTGTCTCAACTGAAGGATCCCGACCGATACAAACATCGTTTTGTTGATAAGGTTCAGGTCAAAGGAAAAAAAGACCCCGTCTCCGTCCATGAAGTGTTTGATGGCGATCCGCCGGTGGTAATTGAACTGAAAGAACAGACCAAAGATGATTTTGAGCAGGGCCTCTGTCTTTATTATGACAGGAAATTTTCCGAAGCCAGCGTTAAATTTAATCAGGTGCTGGAAAAACATCCCGAGGACAGGGCGGCCCGCATCTATCTCAAACGCTCCGCCAACTACATGGTCAACGGGGTTCCGGATGACTGGACCGGTGTTGAGGTTCTAACTCAAAAATAACACCATAGCCCGAACAAGCTTGAACCCCAAATGATTCATCCCGAAAACACGAACTGTTAAAAGCACGAAATTTTTCTTTTCTTTCGTGTTTTCTTCCTTTCGTGCTTTCGTGATAAAAAAGTTTTTTCATAAAATGCAAAGAATTCACAGCGAAGACGCTACTCGAGGAAAAAGCCATGAAGCTTAAATATAAACTCTTGCTGCTTTATGTCGGTGCCGCCTTGTTTATTATGCTGGTGATCGGCAGCTTGCTTTCA
>JASFGM010000167.1:0-6440 GCA_050123755.1 Desulfobacterales bacterium | reverse complement strand
AATGGAAGCCAATGGCTCATAATTGAGGATCGATTCCGGCCGAAGCGATCCGCAAATTCCAGAGTGAAATTTTTTTAATTAAATAATCTTGATTTTTCTTAAAAGAAAAGGGCTCTAAGGAGTCCTTTTTTTTAGACTTCAATTCAAAGGAGATCTTTTTATGAATTCAAATAGAATCAGGATGGCGGGTAAGGTTGCTGTTGCGTTGGCACTTATTCTGGTATCCGCTGTCGGTTTTGCCGCAGAAAAAAAAGCCCCCGGTGATATGGTTGCTGTGGTCAACGGTACCATCATTACCCAGGGAGAATTTGATCGTGTGATGGATTATGAACTCAGGCGAGCTGCTCAGAGCGGACAGCAAATTCCTGATGCGCAAATGCCGAAAATTGAAAATAGTATCCTGGACAGCCTCATTGTCGGTGAACTGCTCTTTCAGGAAAGTAAGAAAAAGGGAATTCAGGTAAAACCCGAGACAGTCGCAGAGCAATTGACGATCGTCAAAAAACGATTTCCGAGCGAGGCTGAATTTAAGAAAGCGCTTGAAGAAAACAAAATGACAGAATCAAAAATAAAAGCGGATATCAAGCGCGACATGGCCATTCAGCAGCTGCTCGACAAAGAGGTTGATCAAAAAGTACAGATCAGCGATGAAGAAGGCAAAACTTTTTATGATACCAATCCGCAGCTTTTCCAACAGCCCGAACGGGTCAAAGCCAGCCATATCTTAATCAAAGTGGATCAAGGCGCAACCGAAGAAAAAAAGGTTGAAGCCCGCAAAAAAATCAAAGAGGTCCAGGAAAAAGTAAAGAAAGGGGAAGATTTTGCGGAACTTGCAAAAACTTATTCCGAGGGCCCCAGTGCCCCAAGAGGCGGTGACCTGGGCCTCTTCGGGCGCGGGCAGATGGTAAAGCCTTTTGAAGATGCGGCCTTTAGTCTGAAACCAAATGAGACCAGCGACATTGTCGAAACCAAATTCGGCTACCACCTGATTAAGGTCGTTGATAAACAACCGGCAAAAAAAATCGCCTATGCAGACGTCAAAGACAGGATTAATAAGCATCTAAAAGATCAGAAGCTGAGGACCGACCGCCAGCTTTACTTTGATAAGCTAAAAAAAGATGCCAAAATAGAAAAATTCCTGTAATCCCCATTTAGACGGAAAGGAGGCGTAAGGTGGCAATCAAAATTACATGGTACAGTCATGCGTGCTTTTTAATCGAAACCGATCAAGCCAGACTGCTGACGGATCCCTTTGTCAGTGGTAACCCCCTCTCACCGATAGAAGCAGATGCGATCGAAACAGACTATATCCTTGTATCTCACGGGCATGGTGACCACGTCGGAGACACGCTGGACATCGCCAAGCGAACCGGCGCAACCGTCATCTCAAATGCAGAGATCCAGACCTGGCTTGTAAATCAGGGAATCGAAAAAGCGCACCCCCAGCACATCGGCGGCGGATTTGATTACCCCTGGGGTCGGGTCAAACTCACCATCGCCCACCATGGGTCGGCGCTTCCGGACGGATCCTATGGCGGCAACCCCTGCGGATTTTTGCTCTACATCGAGGGCCATAAAATCTATCACGCCTGTGATACCGGCCTTTTCTACGATATGAAGCTGATCGGCGAGGAAGGAATTGATCTGGCCATCTTACCCATCGGTGATAATTTCACTATGGGTCCCGATGATGCGCTCAAGGCGGTCAAGCTGATCGAACCCAAACAGGTGGTCCCGATTCACTACGATACTTTTGATATCATCAAACAGGACCCGCACGCCTGGGCCGAGCGCGTACAAAAGGAAACCTCCACAAAAGTAACCGTCATGACCCCCGGAGAATCGATAGAGCTATAAAATCCCTTAATTCCCAAAAATAAGAAATGGGCCGATCTCTGGTTGAGCAAACCCGAAGCGGCCCATTTTTATTTTGGAAAAAACAGGTGCCAAGAGTAAAGGTGAAAATTCTATTTTTGACAATCGAGGACGAGTACGAGGACGACGACGAGTAGGATTTTCATCCCTATGCATCGTTTTTGTCGTCGTACTCGTCCTCGTCGTCGTCCTCGTTTTTGAAACAAAATTGAGCAACTCCTTCGGCATCCGTTGTTAAATGATAGAATTCATCAAGCCAATTTAAGCACTTACTTTTGTGAGCACTGTGAACCAAGATGCGACTCAACTAATGGCAAATCATTTAGGACATCCGCTTGCCATTCTGATTGACATACTCATAGATCACTATGGATGCCGCGATGCTCACATTCAAACTTTGCACCCTGCCGAACTGAGGAATCTTCAACGATTTAAACACGGGTTTTAAATGATCGAGCACAACGATGAAGCCGTGTCTGCCGGGTGAAGCCATCGAATTTAAGCGCTTCTGTTTTCGGAAACGCCGGATGGCAGATTGACGCTCCTTTTGAAGATGCCGCCGAATTTCTCTCAGTCCCATCTTAATAAAACCTTTTATTGACTTGAAACCGGACACAAAGGTACAAAGAAGTTATAAGCATTCAAGACCAAAAACTGCCTGCGGCAACAAGCGGGCCTGATTTCCTTCCGGATACTTTTTAAAAAAAGGAGGAAAAATGAATCACAAATTAGGCGAAAAGATCAAAAAGAAAATCCGAAGACGTGCCTTTGAGCAATCGGACAGGCTGCAGCGGGAAAGGCAGAACCTGCAAGGTGTGAAACATACGCTGGATGCTTTGCATGAGGTAACGGGACTGCCCCGGCCGGAATTAAAAGCAATTGCGAATGAGGCCATGCTTTCCTTTAAGGTGTCTGAAGAAAATTTCTTTTCTATCAAAAATCAGATTCTGATCGTATCTTCGGCCTGCGGTTGCGTGGTTATGCTTGCCGGGCTGCTGTTCATAATTTAACATGCTGGACCTAATGCCAAGGCTGTAACTTTGTTCCATTAGCAGATAGGATTTTTAGCAAGAAAATATTTTTAATTCAGAATCATCAATGCTAAAATATATTCACATGTTAAGCGATGGAAAAAATAAAATAGGAGGGGGCAGTTGAAGATTGGAATCGGATACGCAAACGATCAAAACGCACTTAGGTTAGGGAGAAAAGTCGCTGAAGATGCGATGAAGAATGGAAGAATCAACCAACCCATGCTTGTGATAGCCTTTTGTGGTGGGCAGGTTGATCATAATGCCTATTTTAAGGGATTGCAAACACTTGTTGGGCGCAAAACGCCCATAATTGGTGGATCAGCAATTGGCATCATCACGAATGACATTCTTTCTTATGAAGGTTGGCCCGCAGGTGCTGCGATAATAGAGTCGGATTCATTACAACATATAGAGGCTTCAGCAGGTAATTTACATAAAGATGAAAAATTAGCAGGGTATAAATTTGCCGATAAGTTATCAAACACGATGGATGACAAATTATTACTGATATTCTATGATTCAATAAAAAAAGCACCCACAGAAAAAACCCCGCCGGTTATCAATGCTTCGCCACCTTTAATCGCCGGAATTGAAGAAAAACTTAAACTGAATGTTCCGATTGTTGGTGGCGGGCTAATCGGAGATTATGAATTCAACGAAACAAAGCAATTTTGCGGCGCTTCCGTTGAGAGTCAAAGTGTTGTTGGATCATTGCTGGGTGGTGACTTTAAGCCGTATTTCAGCATTATGCATGGCTGTGTACCGAAAGATGGAATCTATCATACCATAACCAGAGCTAAGGGTCCGGTTGTTTATGAAATCGATGGTAAACCTGCTGTTGATATGATTGACCATCAGTATGGCAGTAAAGAATGGAGCAACCAGATCCCGGTCAGACGCCTGACCGTTGGTGTAAATTACGGTGAAAAATTTGTAGACTTTAAGGAAGATAATTTTGTAAATAGGCTCATTACTGGTGTTTTGCCAGGAAGAGAAGGCATTGTACTTTTTGAACCGGATTTAAAAGAAGGTACCGAAATTCTTTTCATGTTGAGAGACAACAAAATGATGATGGAATCCGCACAAAAAAATTCAACACAACTGTTTGAAAAAATAATTGCAAAAAGAGAAAAACCTGTTTTTGGGTTATATATTGATTGCGCTGGTCGGTCGGCAAAAACGTCAGAGACCTTAACCGAAGAGGCATCAGAAGTTCAGAATATATTCAACCGCTATAACGCTCCGTTGTTTGGATTTTATTCTGGAGTAGAGGTGGCGCCCTTGCTGGGAAGAAGCAGAGGCCTTGATTGGACGGGCGTTTTACTGGTCCTGGCAGAAAATAAATTAAAACTTAAAAAATTATTAGAGTGACATATGGAAACGGAATTAGAGCAGGCAAGAAAAGAAATTGAGTACTACCAAAAAATCGCGGAAAGAACCGGCAATCTTTATCTAAGAGAGACAGAAGAATTATCGAAAATAATTCACTTGCTCAAGCAGACTGAGACATCCCTGATGAAAAGCGAACGGAAGCTTCGCAATATTATCGAGCACAGTAATGAATTGTTTTATTTGCACGATACCGATCATAATGTAACCTATGTAAGTCCTCAAAGCAGAGATTTTTTTGGGTATACACCCGGTGAGGCTAAAGTTAAATGGATGGAAATGATGACCAGCAATCCAATTAATCAGGCTGGATTTGAAATCACTCAGAAAGCAATTCAAACCGGGGAAAAGCAGAAGCCCTATATACTTGAAGGCCGCAGAAAAGATGGAAAAAGTATTTTATTGGAAATCGAAGAATCCCCGGTCAAGGATGAAAATGGAAAGGTGATTTTAATCGCCGGTGCCGCCAGAGACATCACCGCCAGCAAGCAGGCTGAGCAAGAAAAAGAAAAGCTCGAAGCCCAGCTCCGGCAATCTCAAAAAATGGAGGCAATCGGTACGATGGCCGGTGGTATTGCGCATGACTTTAATAATATATTGTCCATTATTTTGGGGAACACGGAACTGGCAATCAGAGATGTGGCCGAATGGCACCCGGTCAGAGAAAGCCTCGAAGATGTGCGAAAAGCATGTCTGCGGGCAAAAGATGTCATCCGTCAGCTCTTGAGTTATAGCCGTAAGTCTGGGATGCAGCTGAAACCTTTAGATCTCAGTGTTATAATCAGGGAATCTCTCAAGCTGGTTCGTTCCTCCCTGCCGAGCAATATCGAAATTCGGCAAAATTTTGATGAAGACCCCTGTTTCACTTTAGGAGACCCGACCCAGATCAACCAGATATTGATCAATTTGAGTACAAATGCGGCAGATGCCATCGGGAGTACGGGAGGGATTCTGGGCATCTCGCTGGAAAATGTTGATATTGCATGCCACAATCCGGAAGTGAATCTGGAGGCGGGTCGCTATGTAAAGATTACGATCAGCGACACGGGTGTCGGAATTTCTGCAGAGGATATTGAACGAATTTTCGACCCCTATTATACCACCAAGAAAGTCGGCAGGGGCACCGGTATGGGTCTGGCGGTGGTATATGGAATCGTGGAAACGCACAGGGGGAGGATTAAAGTAAGCAGCAATCCCGGAAAGGGCACTGCTTTTGAGATATTCTTCCCTGCCATTGACGCAGCGCCAGTAGTTGATGTGCGAGAGAATGAGACCATACCCCATGGTAAGGAAACAATTCTTTTTGTGGATGATGAAAAATCTATTGTAAAGTTAAACCAGGCGAGACTGGAACGACTCGGATATCAGGTGGCAGGCACAGCGGACCCGCTTGAAGCGCTCGAAATGTTTCGTTACAAATCGTTTCAGTTTGACCTGGTCATTACCGATATGACAATGCCGAATATGATGGGGGATGAATTGGCAGTTGAAATGATGAAAATTCGACCGGATATTCCGATCATTCTTTGCACCGGATTCAGCGGGCACACATCGGAAGAACAGGCCCTCGCAAAGGGCATCCGGGCATTTGTTATGAAGCCGCTTGATGTAATCGAACTGGCTAAAACCATTCGCAACGTGCTGGATTCCGGACCTTTTTGAAAACCGAGGTTTTAGAGATTAAAACATTCCCAGTTAAGCGCCTTGTCTACGTAATCATCCGGCATCGTCAGCATCAGCCAGCGTCTTTGCAGCAACACATCTGCAAAATTAATAAACGGCATATTTTCAGCGTGTCCAGCAAACCGGTCCTGCCATGCCTCGGTTTCAGCATTTGATCCAGCAACATCAATTAGAATACCATCCAACTCTGACAGTTGTGATAGATCTGTCATTTCCGGAAACCGATTTTTCTCCCACCATAACACCTGTCGTTGCATATCATGATTGAATCTCGGTTTGGCGTCCCGGGAAACCAGTGTAAATAAGACCGCGCGATTGCCTTCTTTTGGGAAGAGAAAGCGCAAATCCAGGTCCAGAAAATGGGGGCGACGCAGTTTGGCAGCAGGCAGCAGCGCAGCGGTATCCGGTATCCCCTCCGGTTCAAGGAAAATTACCTCTAAAGGCGTAAACGGGTTGGCT
>JASFGM010000166.1:0-6528 GCA_050123755.1 Desulfobacterales bacterium | reverse complement strand
TGCTGGAAAACAAGAAAGCCAAAGGATACGAGGCTGAGTGCGGGCAGTGGGTGAAGACGGTTCCGGAAATAGAATTGAGTTGCGGCTGGGTTTGGACATCGGAAACCGATCCGGTTGCTCCCACCGCGCGTATTTTTAATTTCAACAACGTTTATCACTATACCGTGCGCAAAGCGCACAAACGGGCCTATCGTGCGTTGCCGGTGAGAGACTTAGAATAGCAAAGATTAGCTGCTGGCCTCTGGCTGCTGGCATCTGGCAAAAACGATTTTGACCGGCAACGGGCAGCCAGAAAAGAGCAGCCAGAGGGTAGCGCATCGAGTCTTGAATAATCCACGCATATTTTTTTAGCGTTGAGAACACAAAGGGCACACAGAGATGGTCTTTCAACTCTGTGCCCTTTTTCTAATAGATTAATCCGTATCGCTTCTACTAATGGATGTTTTGGTTAATATCGAACGACCAGCAGCCTGCAGCCAGAAACCAGTAGCCAGTTGCTATTTCTGGGTAACGCGCAGTACCTCTTCAGTTGTGGTGGTGCCTTCCAAAACCTTCTGCATACCGTCGACGCGCAGGGTTCTCATTTTTTGCCGCACGGCCTCGGCTTTTATCCGGCTTGAATCAAAGGTTTTAAGAATAAGGCTTTTTAAGCGTTCGGTCAGCACCATGATTTCAAATATGCCGATTCGGCCTCTATAGCCGGTGCTGAAACAATTTTCACATCCAACGGCTTTATAGATCTGTTTGTCTTTAAAATGATCCGGCGAAAAACCAATGCTTTGCAAGTAGAGGGGGTTGGGGACATAACCTATTTTGCAGTCATCACATAACACCCGTACCAGCCGCTGGGCGACCACCGCCAAAACCGATGAAGAAATCAAAAACGGTTCCACCCCCATATCCACCAACCGTGTGATCGCGCTGGAAGAATCGTTGGTGTGAAGGGTTGAGAACACCAGGTGTCCGGTCAGGGCGGATTGAACCGCAATTTCGGCCGTCTCTTTGTCCCGGATTTCGCCAACCAAAATGACATCCGGGTCCTGGCGGACGATGGATCTGAGGCCGCGGGCGAATGTCAGGTCGATTTTGGGATTGACCTGTATCTGACTGATGCCTTTGATCTGATATTCAATCGGATCTTCGATGGTAATAATATTGATGTTCGGTTGATTGATAGACGATAACACGGCATACAAGGTTGTGGTTTTACCGCTTCCGGTGGGTCCGGTGTTTAGAATGATGCCATTGGGGGATGTCACCAGCTTTTTCAACAACTTCAGTCTTGCGGGCGTGAGGCCGATGTCCGGCAGCTCAAGCAAGGATCCGGATTTGTTCAACAATCGCAGAACAAGGCGTTCGCCAAATGCGGTCGGGATCGTGGAAACCCTCACATCGATATCCTGGTCGCCGATTTTGACCTCGAAGCGCCCGTCCTGGGGCAGTCGTTTTTCGGCGATGTTCATTTTCGCCATGACCTTGACTCGCGAGATCAAGGCCGGCTGGATCCACTTGGGCGGTGCCAGCAGGTCATACAGTATGCCGTCCACCCGATAGCGGACCGTGAAACTGTTCTGGTAGGGTTCGAAATGAATATCACTGGCACGCGCTTTGATGGATTGGGAAATGATATGATTCACCAATTTAATGATGGGCGCATCGCTGGTGTCATCCAGCAAATCGGCAGTTTCTTCAATTTCACTGATAATGGTGCTGCCGTTTTCCTCCATGTTCTGGACCAGCTGCTCGGCCGAATCCCGGCGTAAATCATATTGCAGGTTGATCGCCGCCAGAATTGCTTCCTGCGTGGATAGAACCACGCGATAATCACTTACCCCTAAAGTTTTCACGAGGTCATCCAGGGGTTGAAAATTCAAGGGGTCGTTGATGGCAATAATGCATCCCGCCGGAAAGCGGGCGTCCGCCTCTACAGGGGCCTGTTGGGGTGTCAGACCGCAATCTTTGGCGGCAATGGGCTGACTGTATTCCAGGGGAACCAGACAATATTTTTTCAAAAACTGAATGGAGACCTTTTGGGTGAAATCCGATTCGGTGTTTTCAAACGGAAGTTTTGTCCAGAACGGAATATCGTACTGGATGCTCAATGCCTCAAGCAGGTGGTTTTCCGACAGATTTTTTTGATCTACCAGAATTTGACCGATGGCTCCGCCGGTTTCGGTTCGGACGCGCTCTGCTTCGGACAGATGCGCGTCATTTAACCCGAACCTGTCTTTCAGTATGTCAGTTAATCGTTGAATCATGGTCTTGTGATCTCATTAATATAATTTTATTTCCCCTTCTTGGATGGTATCCATCTGATGTCTTTTATCCTGCATTATGTCGCGTGCTTCGGCCGGACTCTTGATCACCCGCGGCGTTAGAAAAATGTACAGGTTGGTTCTTTCGGTTCTTTCCGACCTGTCTCGAAACAACCACCCCAATACAGGGATGTCGCCCAAAACAGGCACCTTGGTTTCGTTTTGTGTCTCGGCGTCCTCAATCAATCCGCCGATGACAACGGTCTGGCTGTCTTTAACGATGACCGTCGTGTCAACGGTGCGTTTTTGGGTTACGGGCAGTGTCGATGAGGTCGTCAGGGTCGAGGCCAGATCGATGTTGGTGACTTCCAGCGAAATTTTCATGCGCACCAGACGGCCTTCGGTCACGTACGGGGTGATTTTTAATATTTTACCCACATCGCGATATTCAAAAGACTCAAATGTCCCGCCGGAAGTATCGGTGGTCGCACGGGTCTGATACGGCCGGTTTTCCCCCACCGTGATGCGGGCCTCTTCATTATCGGTGGTGAGTATCTGGGGGGTGGATAGAATGCGAAATTCATCATCGGTTTTAACGGCGTTTATGATGGCAGCGATGTTGGAAACCGTGAGCCCGGCAATCGTCGTTGGTTCGGTGATTAGGCCGACCGTTAAGCCGCCCTGGGCCAAAGCGCCGGGATCGAGGAGACCCGAACTACTAAACTGGCCGCCAACCGCGGTTTCCTTGCCGGAGATCGAGGTCTCGCCGAATGCCTGCCAGTCGACACCGATGTCCAGGCTTTTATCCATGGCGACTTCCATGATCAACGATTCAATAAAGACCATGGAGCGCGGGATATCGAGTTTTTTGATAACCTCTTCCAGGACCAGGTAGTCTTCCTGGTCGGCCGTAATAATTAAACTGTTGGTGGCCTTATCGGCGGAGATCCTTACCTTGCCCGAGATCACCGGGACGGCGGTTTTGCCTTTAGTCGTGCCGGTTTCCTGGGTCGGCACATCTTGAAGCACCTTGGCCAGCTCTTCGGCCGTTGCGTTCTCACAATAGTAGACATGGATTTTCCCCTTACCCCGGGGGGTTTCCTTGTCGATCATGGCAATCAGCTGCTTGATCCGCAGGGTGTCCACTTTGTTGGCCAACAGCACAATAAGGTTGGTGCGTTCGTCGGCGACCATGGCGACGGGCTGTTCCGTAGCACCTTTGGTGGGCTTGCGCGCGGGTTTGAAAACGGTACCTAACAGGCTCACCATTTTGGTTGCATCCGCATATTGAATCGGAATCACCGAGATTTCCTGCCCGATGCCCGGGATATCAATTTGCTTCAGGATTTTAAGCAGTCGCCGGATGTTTGAATGCACATCCGTGATAATCATCATATTGGTCGGCTGATAGGCTAAGATCACGCTGCTTTTGGATACCATCGGAGTGAACAACCGCTTGATATCAACCGGAGCGGCGTATTTTAATGGGATCAGCTGGGTGACGACCTTATCTTCGGGGCTGGCCGCTTCCTCGCGCAGCAGGGTTTTTATATTTTTTGAACGTGCATCCGGTGAGGGCACGATTTTAACGATATCCCCGGCTTTTACGGTGGTGTAGCCGTGGACCTCCAGTACGGACTCAAATACCTTGTAAGCTTCTTTGAGCGATATTTTTGAGGGCGATATAATCGTCACTTTGCCTTTCACGCGTTGATCGACGACAAAATTGGTTGCGGTCAGCTCGCTCATAAACTTGATAAAAACATTGATATCCACATTGTTAAAATCAATCGACACAAACTGTTCCGATTTTGCCGGCTTCTGTGAGCCTGACTTAACCTCCTGAGCCATGCTGAATTTGACCAGGCTGAACTGAAAGGTTAAAATTAGCGCCCAGGCCGCGATAATTGGCATTAAGCAGAGTTTGAAATTTATTTTCATTTTTTTCCAACCACTTCTATTCAATTTTATAATTAAGGATCCTCTTGCGTCCGCGCCGTTTTATTTCGACCTGCACCTCGGCGGCTGATGTCAGGTCGCCAAAGATTTTCATCGCATCCTCCACCGTTTCGATCGAGTCGCCGTTGACGCCGGTGATGATGTCTCCATTGCGCAACCGCATTTTTCTGAAGATCGTATTGGGTTTGATCCCCGTGATGGAAATTCCCGATGGTCGGCCTTCTTCGATATGCGGCCGGATGCGGGCCTGTTCCATAAGCTGATCGAGATTTTCCAGAGCACTTTCAATCTGATCACTTTTCAAGGTTAGCTGACGCGGATAGGAAGATACGGGCATTTTGGGAGGTGCGCCCGCCGCCCTTCTGGCAACACGCGGGCTTTCTTGGCCTCTCTTTGCGGCTCCGATTTCTTCCATCCCCAATATTTCATCGCGATCTCCTACACTTAGAACAACCTTCTGCCTTAAAATCAATTTTACGGTTGCATCTTGAATGTTGTCCCCGAGGCGATACAGTTGCTGTTTTCTGGTTTTCGTATCCTCAATAACGGCATAGGCCTTGCGATCTTGCCCCGTTACCGTTCCCCAAAGCTTTAGGTTAAGGTCCGTTTTCTTCAGATTGTCAACATCAATCGCCTGGGCAGGAGCCTTGATATCCGGGTTCGTGTTGAATAGATTTCGTTTCGTAATGGCGTTATAACGTGACAAAGGCGGATGGTCGTCTAGTTGTTTAAACGTCTTTTTGCTTGAATACGCTTGCGGCGTCTCGCCAGGGTCCAACCAGGCGATGCCGATGGTGTAAAAAGCGTTGACGCCAAAATAAACACCTGCGGTAATCAGCAGCACATTGACGATCATGAAGTATTTTTTAGCCGTCATTATCATTTGGTTAATAAAATGAATATTGGGGTGAATCCATAGGGCCTTTTATCTTAAAGGGAAAGACCTGATTTTCCAAATTGCTGCCTTTGAGCAGTTCCAGCGCATTCTGACCCAGCTTGGCGAGCAGTTTCGCATTCGGCTTTACGGTTCCGGATAAATTTAGAATTTTTCTAGATGAACGACCGCTAAATATTATCGACCCGGCGACATCGGCCTCCAATTGATCTCCTTCGAGCTGACAGCGGTTAATGGTCAAAGAGCGGCCGTTGAGCTCCAACTCGGCTTCGATCGCATCAAACGGTATCACATTTTGATTCAATACCGGGGGTGAAAATTCAATTTGCCCGCCCGTAAGGATCAGATCCCCGCTTAGCACCTGATTGGGCCGATTCGATTTAAATGTCAGGGTGCCTTCCAAATTTCCGGAGATTTTGTGTGTCGTTGCGGCGCTTAATGCTTCTATTTGATTCACCTGTATTCCGGTGAGATCCGCATCTATCATCACCACCCGACCCGGGGATTTATTGATGATGTCCACCCGACCCTTTAGAATTCCACCATAGCCGTTGCCCTCAAACGTTAGATGGGTTGTGGCCAAAAATAATGATAAAATATCCGGAGATATTTTTAAATTGTCAAGACCGGCGATGGTCCGACCCAGATGATATACGCTAACGTTATAAAGTTTTAAACCCGGTGGAAAAGCAGGTTTTAGGCGACTAATTTTCACCGTCAGATACGGTTGCGCCTGACGGATCTGATCCGCCAGGTATTCTTTTATCGCATCGGACGGAAAAAGATAATAAAAAAAGAACAGGGCCGCACAAATGATATATATCGCCCATGAAATCCGGGTTTTAAAAATTTGCATACGTTTATACGATTGACGAATAACTATAATCTATATCAAACAGGCTTTAAAGCGAGTGCGCTAAAGTTGCAAGTGATCTAAAGTGCCTAAAGTTGAGGAATTCTATCATTATATAATAAATAAAAAAGATGGAGCGTAGCGACACCGTAACGTTAGTCACTTCAAACTTTAGTTCACTTTAGTCACTTCTTTGTTTCAGGCCTCCATGGTTTCAACTTGCAAAATTACGTTAATGAGGCCCTGTTTTTTTTCCTTTTTTGAAATGGAAACTTTCTTCACCATGACCATATTTTTTGATGTTTCAACGCTGTACAGGTAATTGGCGAGCTGTTCCAGGGTGATATTATCCAATTTCATTTCCACCCGTGAAATTTTATAATTGCTGTTTTTTTGGATCGTTTTTGTGGGCTTCATAGAGCTGATACGGTCCTTGATTCCGGCCTGGCCGGCCAGCCGATCCAGGAACGAATAAAGCGTAAACCCCTTTTCTCTTTTGCTAAGGCGGATTTTTGACAGCTGCAGGTTTTCCTGCATGGCTTCGTGTTCCGCTTGAAGGCGTCGCA
>JASFGM010000165.1:0-6532 GCA_050123755.1 Desulfobacterales bacterium | reverse complement strand
CCTCTGGCAATCACCATCACGGCCGTAAGCACCGGTCCCATTTCGCGAATCAGAGATAGCGCGACGGCCGATCCCAGAACGCCGGTGGAACCATACTTGATCAGCAGGTAATAACCCTGAAGTCCCAGAACCATGCCGGTAAATGCCCCTGTCAGGCAGACCACAAAAACCGACTTCATGCCGATAAAATATACCTGCTGTAAAATCTTGTTGAACTGCACCGGCCGTGTGAATATGAGCAGAAAGCCCTTAGAAAAAAACAGGGAAATTCTGCCCAGATCCTTAATGGTGTCGATGGTATAGCGGCCGAGAGAAATCAGCGGGCTTTTAAAAGCAACAAACAGCTCCATGGAAAAGGTCCTGGTGATAGAATGTTTTCTGCGATAGGGCAGATCATAGCAAAATGTGAGTCGGGTTTCAAGAAACGCAACAATTGACCATTGACGCTCATAGCAAAAAAGGTTAACCAGTAAATCCGTTGAGCCGGCCCAACGGATTTACTTTAGGTAACTTTTTAGTCATGATCCGAGTAGAGAACCTGTATAAAAGCTATGGAGATTTAATCCTGTTTGAAGGCATAAACTTTGCCCTCAATGAAAGAGAGCGACTGGGTATTGTGGGTCGCAACGGTCACGGGAAAACGACTCTGTTTCGGATGATTTTGGGCAAAGAAAGTCCCGATTCAGGGTCTATCATCACTCCAAAAAACTATCGCATCGGTTACGTCAGCCAGCGTCTTGAATTCAGCCACGATACGATTTTAACCGAGGCCATTTCGGCTCTGCCTGAGACCGAAAAAGATCATCACTGGAAAGCTGAAAAGATCCTTGCCGGGCTCGGTTTCAACCAAACGGAATTCCGACGACATCCGCAGGTGTTTTCAGGGGGCTATCAGGTACGCCTGAATCTGGCCAAGGCCTTGATTTCCGAACCGGACCTTTTGCTGCTCGATGAGCCCACCAACTTCCTGGATATCACCTCCATTCGCTGGATCGAACAATTCCTGCGGAGCTGGCCCCATGAAGTGATGCTGATCACCCATGATCGCAGTTTTATGGACAAAATTGTCACCCATACCATGGGAATTCATCGCGGTATGGTGCGCAAAATCGAAGGCAACACGGCAAAGTACTACGATCAAATCGCCGTGGATGAAGAGGTGTATGAGAAGACCCGCATAAAGGATGAACGTCGGCGTAAAGAAATCGAGCAGTTCATTACGCGCTTCAGAGCCAAAGCCAGACAGGCCAATTTGGTGCAGTCGCGCGCCAAAACCCTGCAGAAAATGGAAAAAAAGCAAAAACTTGAAAAATTGAAAATATTAGATTTTTCTTTCAACAGCAGCCCGTTTAACGCCAAACAAGTGTTCGCTGTAAAGAATTTAAATTTCTCCTATGATCGGGCATTGCCCCTGATTCACGATTTTAACATCACCGTGGCGGCGGGGGAGCGAATCTGCGTGGTCGGCCCGAACGGAAAAGGCAAGTCAACCCTGTTGAAACTGCTCAGCGGAGAAACCAAACCCCAGACCGGCGAAATTAGCTATCATCCGGCGGTTAAAAAAGGCTTTTTTGAACAGGGCAGCGTCAAAACGCTGGTTGATAACCGAACCGTACTGGATGAAATTGTTTTTTCGAATCCGGACGGTGATCTGCAGCATTCCCGCAACGTCTGTGGGGCGATGATGTTCTCGGGAGATGATGCCCTAAAGAAAATCAGCGTTCTTTCCGGCGGTGAAAAAAGCCGGGTGATGCTGGGCAAGCTTCTGGTGACCCCGGTGAGTCTCCTGTTGCTGGATGAACCCACCAATCATCTCGACATGGAGTCCAGCGACGCCCTGCTGGCGGCAATCGACAACTTTGACGGCACGGTGATTATGGTGACCCATAACGAGATGTTTCTACACGCTCTGGCCCGGCGGCTGATCATATTTCAAAATGACCGCATCGAGGTTTTTGATGGCAGTTATCAACGCTTTCTGGACAAAGGCGGCTGGCAGGATGAAAATATGACGGCCGCCAGGTATCGCCAACGAAACCTGAATGCAGCGGCGGCCACAAAACGAACAAAAAAGGAATTGCGACGCCAAAGATCGGAAATTATTTCGGAGCGATCTCGCATTTTAAAGCCTCTCCAGGAGCGCATCATCAAGGTAGAAAAACAGATGGAAAAAGAGGAAGCTGAACTTGGCCGCCTGAATCTATCCATGCAGCAGGCCGCCCAGGATCAGGATGGATCCCGCATCACTGAAATTTCCCAGGCCCTGCATGCCGGCCAGCAAACAATCGACCGGCTGTTTGTAGAATTGGAAGATTTAACCCGCGATCTCGACGCCCGCAATGCTCAATTCGAAGCCCGCCTCAATGATCTCGATTCAGAAATCAAATAGGTTCCGGGTTCAGATGTTCAGGGTTAATGCTTCTTATCAGTGGTTTCTGTTATCTAACCTCTGAACCTTTGAACCCTGAACCTGTCAACCCACTTCTCCATCGCGTAATCCCATAATAACACAACCCCGCAATCAGCAATGCCGGCATGGAGCCGCCAAGTGGGTATTTCAAGAGTGTGATCAGTTCGTAAACCGAAAAACCAATTGCCCAGCAGAGCAACGCGACGGCATTAAAACCTTTCGCATACCAGTATTTACCTTCCGGCCGGTAAAGATCTTCCACGTTGAGTTGGCGGTTTCGAATAAAAAAATAGTCGGTCAGGACAACGCCAAACAGCGGTACGAACATCGCACCGATAAGGAGAAGAAAGTTCTCGTACTGTTCCATCGGAAAGACCAGGGCCACCAGTATTGAAACGATGCCGGCGGTCCACAGAACCGTTCTTGAACTGAACCTTTGCGAAATATTCATCGTCGAGCAAGCTGCAGAATACACATCCGGAAATCCCGTGGTAATAGTGGAAAATACCACCATGATCAGAGCCGGTAGCGCAAGCCCGATTTTACCCATGAGTTGGAGTATCAGCGCACCCGGATCGCTGGTGCCGGCAACCAGGGTCGCCGTCAGACCCAAAACATACATCCAGGATGAGATCAGAAAGTACCCCAGCCACGTATTCCAGAAGGCCGGGGCGGTATTTTTGGAAAAGCGCGCATAATCTGCAGCCAGCGGCATCCAGGAAATCGGCATGGCAATGACCAGATCGAGGCCGATCATAAATGGCATTTCCTGTGGTTTGACGCCAAAGACACCGCTGCCGAATTCTCTAACAGACACCCCGCTCATCAGCAGGATAACCAGCAGCAGTCCGATAACCGTCAGTTTCTGCATCACGCGCCAGATCGATTTTCCGGTATAGTGGGCCCATATCAGCGTTCCCAGTCCAATTGCGATAATCCACAAATTGTTGGACGCCAGAATCCCCCCCATGGGCTTGCCCAGCATAGCGCCGGCGCGGCCGCCAATAATCAGCATAATCGAAGCCCAGCCGATCAATTGAATAATGTTTAAAACAGCCGCCAGATTTGATCCGCGAATGCCGAAAGCGGGCCGCACGGACACCATCGACATAATCCCATGTTGCGACCCGATAATACCCCCCAGCGCCATAAAGGTGTTGCCGATAATGTGCCCCAGAATAATCGCTGCGAAGCCGAGCCAAAACCCCATGGGCGCCAAAAATCCGCCGGCCCAGATTTCGGCCAGCGATATGGCCACTCCGGCCCACAGCAGAAAAAAATCCGCGCCGCCGAGGTTCCGTTCGGTGGTGTTAACTGGCTGAATATCCATTCCTATTCTCCTTGTCGTCAGGTTAACCGGTTGTCCCGTTGAGCCCGTTGAGCCCGTTAAAATCAGAAAAATATCTGATTTTATTTTTTCAAGACAACGCGCAAGCCTGTTAACGGGCCAACCTACAAAAAAGGCCACCCCCGGTAGAGGGCGGCCTGAAAGCGCAGTCTTCCTCCGCCGGCATTATCCGGATCAGGTTCAACGGTCGGACTCGTGATTTCGGCTTAGAGTCCCTCTCAGCCCGGTCTCTCCGAGCTCCCGGTAGGGTGTAAGTTTAATTCGATCTCAAAAACAGCGGTTTATCTTCGAAGACAGAGAAAATGAGATAGGTTCTAGCGTATCCATATGGCTCTCATCTGCGTCTGTCAAGTTATTTCATTGCTGCATGTTTGTTTTCATTCTTTACTGTGATATATAGGACTATATTTCATTTTCAATGAAGTTGAAAAACGTTATGGCCATATATAATTTAGACGCGATCTTGAACAGATACGGCGATGGTTTCCTGATTCTGGAATTTAATCATCTGTTTATATCATCTTCCATCCGCGAGGAAGTTTGGCTGCTGCAGCGCAGGGCAGACCCCGCTCTGGTGGAGAAAATCATGCGGGAGGCTCAAGAATTTAGCATATACGACGCAAAGGCCGACAAGGATTTCGATACTTACTCCGGCGGCCAAAAAGCAATCCTGGGCTGTCTTGTAGCCCTAGCGGTGATTCGCAGCCAAAAAATCCATGGTCTAAAATTGTTGTTGAATAAGGTTCTTGACTCCCTAAGTGACGACAATCGATTGAAATTATTCAGCAAATTCGAAGAAATTCGTTCAACCCACGATATCAGACTGTACACAGATAAAAAAGACCGCATTCAAGAGATATTTTGAAGGGATGGAAATAAAAAGGGGCACATATCGTTTAGAAAAGCGGGGCTTGAACTTCAGTCTATCCGACGATCTCGATTTTAAAAACAGAAATAATTGCTTTTATTTCAGAGGGGGCAATGGCTTTGGAAAGACATCCTTCCTGGAGAAAATAATCATCCCGGCGCTTAAGACGGACAAAGTCCAATATATATATATCGGTCAGGATATTCGCACTCAACTGTATACCCTGAGAGCACTGCTAGCGGTCCAGGGGATCAAAGTGTCCGGAAATGATGAGGTCGAGCTTTTAAGGCTGTGGATCAATCACAGCCGATCGGCAACTGTTTTTATATTGGATGAGTTTGATAAATATTTTCCCGATTATGGATTTATCTTTGATTGGAGCGATGCGTTTATCCGGACCTACATGATGGTTACCCATCTTGGCTATAGCCAGCCGGGCCCCGTTGCCGAAAAATATCGGACCTGCAACATAAAGTTTGACCTGATTGATTTTGATGGTCACATTAAGAATATCAGGGTAAAGAAAGAATAAAGATGGTCGTCTTAAAACTTGGCATCATATTCATGCTCATACTCTCATTTTTTTGGCTCTTTGTTTTCGGCCCTTTTTATAATCATATCGCAATTCAACTGGTCGTTTTTATAGGTGTGATCGGGTGGAATACGTTTCGATTTTCGCTCCAGGAAACGATTTCCCTGCTGAAATTCTGTTTACCGTTTGTGCTGACTTTATTTATTTTCGGACTGATTTTTCACTTCACCCGCCTGTTCGGCCGGCAGGATTGGTTGGAGGATACGCTTATTAAATGCTTCGTGTTCCCCAGCTCACTAATTTTTTTAAAAGTCGTGTTGAGTTACATTACCTACCTCGATATCCTCAACCTTCCGATTTCAATGAAAAAACGGGTTGATTTAATTACAATAAAATCGGCGTTCTCAAAAGGCGAAAAAATATTGCGCCGGTTTTCCTGGTATCTGAACACCTATTCGGGATTAAAATCCGGCGGTAACATAAAATATGCATTGAAAAAATATGCCTGCCTCATAATCGCTTTGTATTTGTATCTTTATGAAGAAATTGAAAATTCAAATCGATTACTAAGAAATCGGTATCAACATTTATACGAGGCCAACAAATGAAAAATATTAAAATTGCTTTTATCGCACTTACGGTGGTTGTTGCCCTGATAACGCTTTTTATCAGGATTCCGCTACCCAGCCGGGGATATTTCAATTTTGGAGATGTCGCCGTCGTGTTTTCCGGTTTGGTATTGGGAAGCCTGACCCGGAAAAGAAATTTCTGGTGGGGTGCGGGCGCAGGCGGGATTGGCGCTGCGTTGGCGGATATCATCGGCGGATTCGGCATGTTTGCGCCGATTACGTTAGTCGCCAAAGGCGCTGAGGGCGGATTGTGTGCCCTGGCATCCGGCCGGCAGAAATTTAGCCGCTGGCTTCTGCTCTTGCTGGGCGGCGCATCTATGGTCGCATGCTACTTTATCGCGGAAGCATTTATGCCCAACATTGGTCTCCAGGGAGCCGTATCAGAAATTATTCCCAACCTGATCCAAGCCGGCGGCGGCATCGCCGGCGGTTTACTGGCTTTTGCAGCTTATAAAAAAATTGTCAAGGAATGAAACCAGGTGTCAGGTTTCGGGTGTCAGGTGTCAGAATTAACGGGGCTGACACCTGAACACTGACACCTGAAACCTGAGAATCAGGCTACTGCCGGCTTCAACAATCCACCTGAGAAGGCCAGCATAAACTGCCCGCTATAATACAATGGCAGGCCGATGAGCCGATTGAGAAATTCGGTTTTCAAAAATCGCTGCCGGGCTACAAAGATATCGGAAACATAAAAAGCCAGGGCCCCGCTGAAAACCAGCATTCGTCCGCATAAGGCCAGCCC
>JASFGM010000164.1:0-6560 GCA_050123755.1 Desulfobacterales bacterium | reverse complement strand
TTAATGATCCGGGCCGGATCTTTGCGCCAGATAATCCCATGATCGGGGCAGATCATGTTAAATTCCATACCCGAGTCGATGATGTCCTTAAGGTATTTCTTTATTAACGGGACGTAAAGAAGCAAAATGTTGGCGAAGTACTTCTTTGCGTGGACCATGATGGCATCGCCCGTCTGGTCGTCAAAGCGCTCGGGGCCTGAAAAATGCTGGCCGAAGCCGTCACTCGAAAAAAGGATTTTATCTTCTTTTAGATAGGTAAACATGCTATCGGGCCAGTGGACCATGCGGGTTTCCAGAAAGCTCAGTGTTTTTTTGCCCAGGCTCAGCTCCTGGCCGGTCTCGACGGGGCGATAATTCCAGTTGCGGGAAAAATGGCGGGGCAAATTCTTGCTGCCCATTTTTGAGCAATACAGGGGCTTGTCCTCTCCAACCCGGTGCATCACCCGAGCCAACCCGCCGGAATGGTCCATCTCCGTATGGTTGCTGATGACATAGTCGATTTGGTTGGGATCAACAATTGCGGAAATATTGTCGAGCAACTGGTCCGCGAACTCTTTTTTAACGGTATCCAGCAGCGCTATTTTTTGATCCACAATTAAAAACGCGTTATAGGTTGTCCCCAGATCGGTCGAGTATCCGTGAAAATCTCTGATATTCCAGTCGGTAACGCCAACGTCATAAACTCCTGGTGCAATTTCTAATGGTTCCATTTTCCTCTCCAGTTGATGCAGTTTAATTCCTCTGCCAAAAACAATTGATGCCCTTTTCGTCAGCGGATATTTCGCCGGCACAAAAGGGCATCGGATAGGGTTCGAGCCTAAAAATCAGGTGAGAATTTATGGGCTACTCTTTTTCAAAGTCGGCCTTGGAAGCACCGCATACCGGACATTCCCAATCATCCGGCACATCTTCCCACTTGGTGCCGGCGGCTACGCCATTATCCGGATCTCCCTGTTCTGGATCATAAACATACCCACAGATGCCACATACGTACCTGTCCATTCGTATCCTCCTTTTGTTAATTAGTTAGTTGACCATAAAACCGCTAAATCAAAATCGGCGATTGTTTTTGTCCAACCGGATACCCAATTTCTTCTATACCGTTCATGGGCCAGATTCAAGTCAATTTTTCTGCTTCATCAGCCGAGCGGCTTAAACATTTTTTTGCTGGCGCCGCACACCGGACATTTCCAGTCGTCCGGCAGGTCTTTAAACGGGGTGCCCTTGGGGATTTTTCCCCGGCGGTCCCCCCTGCCCGGATCATAAATAAAACCGCAATTAACGGTCTGGCATTGATACATTTCATGCGGCTCGGCCATCTGTCCTCCTGCTCGAATTAGACGATTATAAAGATTAAAAGATAAACATCTCACCACGAAGGACACGAAGGTCACGAAGTTTAAAAGAATTTTAGTTATTCTTTGTGGTCTTCGTGACCTTTGTGGTTATGATTCTTCTGGTTCAGGCCAATTCTTTAATCAGGTTCTTGACTCTGTTTTCGATTTCATCGCGGACCGCGCGCATAAAATCAGGTGGCTTCCCCGCCGGGTCCGGCAGATCCCAGTCCAGCATCCGGGCTCCCGGCACATAAGGGCATTCCTCCCCGCACCCCATGGTGACAATAAAATCCGGCGCATTGTTTGCAATCGCCGACTCGATGCTTTGCGGAACGCGAAAGGCCATATCGATGCCCTTTGCGTGCATGGCCTTGATCATATCCGGGTTGATTTTATGCGCCGGCTGGCTGCCGCCGTTGATCACCTCGAATTTGTCCCCGGCCAGATATTGGGCAAAGGCCCCGGCCATCTGGCTGCGGCATGCATTTTCGCGACAGGCGAATAATATTTTTTTTCTGCCAATCAATGGCCCGATGAGATCAGCGGCCGCTTTTTCAACGTCCGCTGACACCGTCGGGTGGTGAGCCATATCCTTGGGCCCTTCGATTCCGCGGTAGGTCAGGCTGCCCTCAAAGCGTGCGTCGATGGCATCGAAGAAATATTTGGCGGTTAGCTGCAGCCCTTCAAATAAACTTTTTCCTTTGCTGGCACCCACAGAAAGAAGAAACCCGCGTTTGGTCTTTTTTGCGGGATCGGTTAACTTGAGTTTATATTTTCGTGCCCAGAACAGTTGACAGCGATCAACAACCGCTTTGAGCTGGGCCGTCATATTAAAAAAGAAAATAGGGCTGGCCAACACAACGACTTCGGCCTGCCGGATCAACGGGTAAATTTCGGTTTTAATGTCATCATCAATCGGGCAAAAACCCTTTTTTTCGCAGACCACATATTCCTTGCAGGGGATAATATTTTTTTGAGTCACCTCGATAATACGGGTCTGAGCGCCGAATGATTCTACCGTCTGCATGAAGGTTGAAAGCAAAAATGATGTATTTCCTTTTTTCCGCGGACTTCCCTGAAAGCCGAGCACCAGCATTAGAACAGATCCTTAATTGTTTTCTTTAATATGGCATTTTGCACAGGATGTGGGGCCCGACTTTAGGCCCTCATTTTTTTTCTGCCTGTGGCACTTCGTGCATAGCTTGTTCATGACGTGTTTCTTTTTTAATTTGCCCTGTGCTTTAAGCGCTTCGATAATGCCGGCTTTTTGCGGGAATACAGAATGACAGATCTCACAGTCGCCAAGCTTATCCTGGTGCCGGTGATGGGGAAAGGGAACAAGTCCCCTTGTGCCACCGGAAAGTTTAATTTCGGCAGCACCCTTATTTTCAGTGGTAACGTCGCTGGTCGCATCAGATCCTGCGGCAACCATCAGGATTCCCACACAAAGCAGGAGAAGGATTTTTATTTTCATAAACGATTTCCCATTCGGGATCGCATCATTCTTTGGCCATAGCCGAAAGGATTCGGCTGGCCGCGCCTTAGACGGGTTGGTACTCTGTTCGTTGTCTATTGGGCTGTGATCGATTAGCGTGGAGAAATGCTTTTACCTTCGCCTTCCAGCTGACATTGCGAAAAGTCGATGGGTTCATCGCACTTGGAGCAGGTGTGCGGACGATCGAATTCATCTGAAAAGATTTCTTTGATAGCTCCGCATTTGGGACATTTGCAGGTAAATGATTTGAGACTTTTAAAATTCGCGTAACCCGGGCAATGCTGTGGTGTAGACGTATTATCGGCCATAATTGCCTCCATCAAAATTTTAAGTATTTTACCACAGAGAGCACAGAGACCGCGGAGGGTTACTTCCTTATCACAGCCATATTAAAGCATTTTATTCTAAATACATTTCTCTGTGTGCTCTGCGAGCTCTGTGGTCAATAAACGTGCACTTTACATTTTTAGCTATTTTAAGAGCCAAGCTTTTTTGCAATTTCACGCCCATAGTCCTGGGCCATTTGCATGCCGCCCTCGAGGGAGCTTGATTTTAAGCGCAGGGTATCCCCAACAACATCCATTTTTAAGATGTGTTTCATCGTATTAAAAATTCGGTCGTTGGCTTCTCCGCTCCATCCAAAGGAACCGAAAGCGCCACCGGGCTTGCCCTCAAGGTTTGCTTTTTCGGCTATAAAAAGAAAAGTCTTCATGGCCTGAAGCATTTCACCGTGATAAGTAGATGACCCGAAAACATAGGCATCAAAACCTTCAAGATCAGCCTCGCTTTTGATGTTTTTGGCTTCTACCACTTCGGCTGCGTGGCCTGAAAATCGAATTCCTTCGCCAATTAGATCCGCAATGTGTTGGGTTTCGCCCGTTCGGGTGGCATATACGATCAGTGCTTTAGGCATGGGGGTCTCCTCATCAGCATGTTGGTTATATGCACGCAAAGACTTTCAAGGAATGCCAGCGGTCAAAAATCATTTTTTGGGACTGGCAATTCTGTCATCAGTGCCTCCGGCCTCACAATCCGGTGTGTAGCAGGTGTTATCTAAAAATTCACATTTTTCATGGCAGGATGGGCATTCGTTGGGGTGGGCATCGGCATCAAAAGTGTACCCACAATTTGAGCATTTCCAACTGGGCATTTCCGTACCTCCTTTGAATCCTTGTTTGTTGTCAGTCGTCCGAAGTTCGTTGGCACTGGCAACTAGTCACTGGCTACTTACCTTTGTTCCTATTTGCTAGTTTTTCGATATTAAGGTGTCAGGTGTCAGGTGTCAGATCTGATCGGACTGAAATTTTTCCGGATCGGATCCTGAACACTGAAATCTGACACCTGACATCTTAGAAGCAATAAGCCAGTAGCCAGTGACAAGAAGCCCCTATTTCTAGCCCGCTTCTTCAGATCCTCCGGACGGACTGCGCTTGGCCAACTCACGATCGATCATAAACAGACCGCCTTTAGCATCCCCCATCAGCTTTAGTTGCTCTAAAACGCCGCCGACATTTTCTTCTTCTTCAACCTGTTCGGAAACAAACCACTGCAGGAAAATATTGGTGGCGTGATCGCGTTCTTCATGGGCGACATCGACTAGATCGTTAATTAAGCCGGTGACCTTCTGTTCATGTTCCAAGGTGGCCTCGAAGACTGCCAGAGGAGAACCCCATTCGCCTGGCGGGGCTTCTATCTGCTGCAATTGAACCTTTCCACCGCGTTGGATGATAAAGTCATAAAACTTCATGGAGTGTTCTAATTCTTCCTGTGCCTGGTAGTACATCCAGTTGGCAAAGCCATCCAGATTGATCGATTTAAAATAGGCGTTCATTGACAGATACAGGTAAGAAGAATAAAGCTCCGCATTCAGCTGGCTGTTGAGTGCTTTTTGCACTTTTTCAGTTAACATGGCCTTTATCCTTTCCACAGACCGTGAAGATTGCAATATTCGCGCGCGGTGACATTTTCTGATTCAACTTTAAACACAGCTTCAGGCGCTTCGCCGGGATTGAGAAACTGACGGTCGGCTTTGCCGTCTACGATGATTTCAATCCATTCAATATAGTGTTTTTCCTCCATCGGATGCGGAACATCGCCTACTTTTACCTTAACACCGCCGTCGACTTTTTCAATAACCGGGACATGTTTTTCCTTGGCTGCATCAACGGTATTTTCAACCATACGCACCATGGGTTCCCCGCAGCACACCAATTCACCGCCACCGCCGTGCAGCACCTCGACAATATTACCACAGGCCTCACATTTATAAACTTCCAATCTTTCTGCCATTGTATTCTCCTTTCGATATTTAGTATTTTGTTGAATAGTTGATTGGTTAAATGGTTGAAGATTTCTCACAGAATATGTTTATTCACCAATTAACTATTTGACGTTTCTACCAGTTTTCCCCGAGCAGCTCAAAATGCGCCTGCGGATGGGCGCATGCCGGGCATTCCTCCGGCGCACCGTCGCCTTCATGCAGATAACCGCAGTTTCGGCAGCGCCATACAACCGGTTTGTCTTTTTTAAAAACCGTATTGTTGGCGATATTGGCTGCGAGCGCCAGATAACGCTTTTCATGTTGTTTTTCAGCCACGGCGATCGCTTCAAATATTTCGGCGATTTCTTCAAATCCTTCTTCTACAGCAGTTTTAGCAAATCCGGGATACATATCGGTGTATTCATAATTTTCGCCGGCAGCGGACTCTTTGAGATTATCCGGCGTGGCGCCGATAACTCCGGCCGGAAAGGCTGCGGTCACTTCAACTTCACCGCCCTCCAATAATTTAAATAATCTTTTGGCGTGTTCTTTTTCCTGATTGGCAGTTTCCGTGAAAATTTCCGAAATTTGCACATAGCCATCCTTTTTTGCCTGGCTGGCAAAATAGGTATAACGGTTGCGTGCCTGAGACTCGCCGGCAAAAGCCGTCAGGATATTTTTTTCAGTCTGGGTCCCCTTTAGATTTCCCATTAATGTTCCTCCCTCACTTTTTAGATTAATGATTTGATGCGCTGGATGGATTATTGCTGTTCTTGCCACCAGCCTTTGACAATATGATTTTGCTTTTCTTCTTCAGCCAGTTTCTTTAATTTGTAAGCAGAATCCCTTAAAACGCCGTAGAGAATGCCGCAACCATTATCTTCACGATCGGCATCTCCCCGGTCTGCCAAGTCCATCATCTCTTCCACCAGCTTTAAGGTCTTTAAAATGTGCAAATTGCAGGGTTTCACAGATCTGCCTCCCCGGCTGAATTTGAAATCTCATCTTCCCTCGGGAGGGAAAATGGACAGCGCTTTTTTGAAACTCCATACCAAAGATTTCAAATTCTGTGCCAGGAAAAAAACAAAGATCCTTTCTGTAGGCCATGCCGGCTAGATGGGCCAATATCAACGGTTGAGCACAAAAGCCCCCCAATTTTGCGCCCGCTGAATCACCCTGTACCCCATATCTTTGCGATACATGAAGCGACGATGATGTAACGGAATATCAGTGCCTTGCCAAGATAATGTCTGGATATCATAATCAAAATAACAATGCAATACGGTCTCAGAATAATTATTGAAACACAATTGTCTCATAAGACAAAAAGAGGACAGCTGGCAGAGGACAGAGGTCAGAGGACAGAGGTCAGAAGACAGATGCCGGATGACAGGAGCTTTTGAAGGTGGAATTGGGAATGCAGAAGGTGGAATAAGAAATAAAGCGCAGGGCCTAAACCTAAGGTTAA
>JASFGM010000163.1:0-6567 GCA_050123755.1 Desulfobacterales bacterium | reverse complement strand
CCCAGCTTTATTTTTACGCGGTTTTTTGTCAGATAACTGCGCACCAGATCAGATGTATTTTCGATAATCTGATTGATATCCATCAGCTGTTTTTTCTCCTTGCCCGGTCGATTGAGATCGATCAGATTTCGTACCGTGTCCCGAATTCTTTCAAACGCGCTTTTGACCAAGTCCAGCTTTTCCAATAATTTCTTTTCATTTTTATGTTCCGTTTGGATCACATTGAGCAGGGCCGTAATCCCTTGCAGGGGCGAATTGATTTCATGGGCGATGGAGGCCGCCAGCTGACCGGTGGCAGCCAGCCTTTCAGAGCGAATCAGCTGATTATGCAGCATCTTCGTTTTGGTGATATCTCTGGCAACACATAAAAAACAGGGCACACCCAAATAGGAAATATACCGACAATTGATTTCATTCGGACTTAGGGTGCCGTCTTTGGATTTTAGATTCATTTCAAATCGGACCTCTTTTTCTGTGCTGACCTGTTTCATGATCTTTTCAATCAAAGAAACTTGATCCGTGTCAACAAGGTCCGAAATTGTTAAATTCAGGAGTTCTTGTTTGGAATATCCCGTACTTTCGAGAACTTGATCATTGGATTCGATCAACTGCCCCTTGCGGCTGAAAATAAAAACCCCCTCTGCCACGTTATCAAGGAGCTCTTTGTAGCGCATCAGCTCTTCGGCTTGCTTAAATTCGGTTGTATTCGTGGCGATGATCGTTGCGGCGACGACTTTGCCGCTGATCCGCAATGGGCCGACGCGGTAGGTATGCCAGTTGGGATCATGACTTTCGCCCGTGCGGACCTCGAAGCTATCGGTTTCACCGGTCTGAAATACACTTTCAACGCTGTCCATTGCGATTTCCTGGTATTCCAATGGTAGAAAGTCGTAGAAACATTTTCCCATTGTCTTTTCAGGTGAAAGTATACCGATGGGCTGGTTGATAAAACGGATGGTTCCGCCCTTGTCTACGGTCGTAATAATGTCCGGAGCGGTTTCCACCAGCGAGCGCCACAATTCCTCAGATTCATCCAGCTTTTGTTTGGCCATTTTCAGCTTATTGATAATCGATTGGGCGTGAGACCCAAAGATAATGAACAGGCACAACACAATCACCCTTATGTAAACATCATATAGGCCCGGACCGAAGAGCTCGGCGATTAAGTTAAACCGGTTGGAAAAAAATAGGTTTAAAATCGAGTCCAGAACCCAGTAAATGGTCGCAATCAGGATTACGGCCAGTACCATGTTATCCGATAAGCTTTCACTGTCAAAAGTAAGGTCGGTTTTCATTTTTTATCTCACTTTTAAAATTCTCGATTTATCCTTGGTTTTTGAAACATGGAATTTAAGATTTTTGTAGAGATATTAGTCAGCTAAGTATCTCTTTAGCCTAAATTTAAATCAATGGCAAATCCTTTAGAATGACAAAGGCGCCAAATTGATCCGAAGCCAATGACCCGTCCCCAACATTGCGATGGTTTTACTTGACGGGGCTTGAATATTTAGATAATTAAAGTTGATTTTTGTGGGAATATGAAATAGAAAAATTATTCCAAAGTTAGGGCAAAAACTGAGGCATCAATCAAGTTAATAAAATTTTCAATAAGTTATAGAAATTTCGAGATGTTTGGTTAATGGAGGCTTTAATGATTTTTTCAATATCGGCACAAAAAACTTCCAATAAAACAGATACGACCAAGCAAGATCGCCGCTCAAATGTAGATCGGCGTAAATTTTCTTATACCGAGTACATTCCTGAAAGACGCACGAAGGAAGATCGGCGTAAGGATGAGGATGAAGATGAGAAATCCGAAAAAGCGGAAGATAGGTGATGCCTGTTTTTTGGATAATATTTTTTCATCCACGCATCATACGTTAACTTTATTCTCTTACCCTTCTATCACTCATTTGTCCCCCAGCGCTTAAAAAATCTTATCTAGCGTAATTCGAGAAAACGATAAAGGGAATCCATTCCTAGTGGGTTCCCTTTTTAAGTTTCTGGCAACGATTGATCTAAAGTGGCGGTCTATATATAGTGGTTGTCAAAAAAACGTCGCTGTATTCGAACGTTTTTTTCTACAACCGTACATTCTTTTATGCCGCCCTTCCGTATTTGGGTGTTTTTAAACCGGGTGCAGAGCACCCGATTACACCGTGTTACTTGCACCGATTAAGGCATTGCCATGCCTTTGTTTTTTTCCGCCGATGGCGCAAAAATCCAAGCCATCCGCTCTGCGGGTGGCCGGTGACTCGCAACATTATTATGGGAAGCGGTATAAAATCCAATAGCAGGTATTGGCATCAATGATGCGAAGATGTTTTATTCTTGACAAGAATTGCCTGCCCAATTATAGGATACAGGGGCGTAGTGGATTATTTGGGGGATTATGATGAACAACAAAGGTTCATGCAATTGTTAAAATTTGGTATTAACTCTATAAAGGAGGGCAAAATGAATCGAAAAAGATTTCTCATTCCGTTGATTTTTTCGACTGTGCTGTTTCTGATTTGGACTGTTTCGCTGGCCTCGGCCGGTGTCCTGGAGGATATTAAATCTAAAGGCGAGCTGGTGGTGTCCACGGATGCCAATTATGCTCCCCAGAGCTTTTTGAATGACAAAGGGGAACTGGATGGTTTCGATATCGATGTGTCCAAAGAAGTGGCCAAACGGCTCGGGGTAAAAGTCAAGTTTGTCACCCCGGACTGGGATCTGATTGTGGCCGGAAAATGGGCGGCACGCTGGGATCTAAGCATCGGAAGCATGACCATTACCAGCGCCAGGGCCAAAGTGGTGGATTTTTCTTCGCCCTACTATTACACACCCGCCCAATTCGGTGTCCACAAAAAGAACACGACGATTAAGAAACTGGATGATTTTAGCGGCAAGACCGTTGGTTTGGGATCCGGTACCACTTATGAGACCTATCTGGATCCGAAACAGGAGCTCGGCATTGGTGGTGGGGAGAAGATCGTCTATCAGGTCAAAAATGTAAAAAAGGTTAGAATTTACACAACCGATATGGAGGCCGTGCAGGATCTGGCCCTTGGCGATGGGGTGCGGATTGATGGGGTATTGACCTCGGGTTTCGTTATCCAGGAGGCCAGCAAAAAAGGAATACCGATCAAGACTGTTGGAGAGCCGGTTTATTACGAACCCCTTGCAGCGGCCTCTGACAAGGCCCGCGCCGGAAGTGCCGATCTGGTCAAAAAAGTCAGCGAAATCTTTGAGGCGATGCACAAGGATGGCACCCTGACCAAGCTTTCCATGAAATGGTTCGGCTTCGAGGTGACCAAGAAAGCCAAATAAAGCCGCTTCAAATTACATTTATAAGAGGTGCTTATGACACCCACCAGTGATGCTCAAGCCAAGGCTCAAGACATCGGGGTCACCGAAATAAAGCTGAAACACATCGAAGCGGCCCGCAAGGCCAAAAGAAGATTTGTGCTGTGGGTCGCTTTGGTGTGGGTCGTGATATTTGCGCTTCTGATCATTCTCTTCTATCAGTTTAAGCTCGATTTTAAGTTCATGCTGAAATACCTGCCCTTTATCATGAAAGGGGTGGGAACAACGGTCTACGTCTCAATTCTTTCGATTGCTTCGGCATGCATCCTAGCGCTTTTCGGTGCCCTCGGCAGACTTTCCAAAAACCCGATCTTTTATGGCGTCGCAACTTTCTACATCTCTGTCATCCGGGGCACGCCGCTGATTGTTCAAATATTTGTGATCTATCTCGGTCTGCCACAAATGGGAATTGTGATCAGCGCGGTGCCGGCCGGGATAATTGCCCTGGGCGTCAATTATGGGGCTTATATGACCGAGATATTCAGGGCCGGCATTCAGGCGATCGGTCGGGGTCAGATCGAGGCGGCCCATTCCCTGGGAATGACGTATGGCCAGCTGATGAAGCGCGTGGTTCTGCCCCAGGCGTTGCGCCTCATTATCCCCCCCACCGGCAATGAGTTTATCGCCATGCTCAAAGACTCGGCCCTGGTGAACTTTCTGGGGGTGTGGGAGCTCTTCTTCAGAGCCGTAAAGATCGGCCGGCAGAATTTCAAGAGCATGGAGACGCTGATTATTGCGGGTCTTTTTTACTGGCTGGTCACCATATTTTTTCAGTATTTCCAGTCCCGGCTGGAGACGCGTATGGCCAAAGGCACCCGAAAAGCAAGTGGAATGGGGCATTAATCGCCATCGATAAGCTCAACGACCGCTTTGTGCAATAGGCTGGAAACGACGCCTCCATGCTTTAGGGGACAGGGGAGCTTGTTTCCAATAAAACTCTCTGTGAAACGTTGGATTGGAGGGTAGGAACGATTTATGGAGCCCATTATTATCATCGAGGACCTTAAGAAATACTTTCAACACCTCCTGGTTTTGGACGGCATCACGACCAATGTCATGCCGGGGGAGGTGGTTGTGATCATTGGCCGCAGCGGGTCGGGTAAGAGCACGCTTCTGAGATGCCTGAACTGGTTGGAAGAACCCCAATCCGGCCATGTCGTCATCGACGGCCTTGAATTGCCCATCGGCCAAAAACGAACGGCCGAAGTCAGAAAAAGAATCATCGAGATCCGTACCCATATGGGAATGGTTTTCCAGGATTTTAATCTGTTTCCGCATCGCACGATTATCGAAAACGTCATCGAGGGACCGGTCATCGTTAAGAATGAAAATCGCAAAACGGCCATTGCCAGGGGAGAGGAGCTATTGAGCTGGGTGGGCATGATCGAAAAAAAAGATTTTTATCCCGACCAGCTATCCGGGGGGCAGAAACAGCGCGTGGCCATTGCGCGCTCTTTGGCCATGGAACCCAAGATCATGCTTTTTGACGAACCCACCTCGGCATTAGATCCTGAACTGATCGGTGAAGTCCTCAGCGTGATGAAAAGACTGGCGGAGGAAGGAATGACGATGCTGGTGGTCACCCACGAGATGGGGTTTGCCAGAGAAGTTGCGGATCGAATCATTTTCCTGGGGGATGGCGGGATCATTGAAGACAATCCGCCCCAAAAAATCATGGAAAATCCCGACCATGAAGACACCCGCCTTTTCTTAGACCATATTTTATGACTCTACCTGCCGATGTTTTTGGGGTTCCATGTAATCCAGCCGGCTACTGACGTTAAACCGTTTGATAAATAAAGAAGCTATTTGGTTGGTTAAATGAGAATCTTGACGATTTCAGATCAGGTTGAGTCCGCATTATATGATCGCTTTGACGGCGAACAATTTGAAGGCATCGACCTTGTTCTCTCCTGCGGCGATCTTCCACCGGAATACCTGTCATTTTTGCTCGGCAAACTCAATGCGCCGCTTTATTTTGTCCGCGGCAATCATGACATCCGCTATGATTCAAAACCACCGCATGGCTGTACCGATCTGAACGCCAGACTGATCAAATTTCGAGGGATCAATATTTTGGGACTGGAAGGCTCCCGCTGGTACAATGGCGGGCCATACCAGTACACCGAAAGGGAGATGCACTGGAAGATACAACGCCTGCGCCCCAGGATCTGGCGGATGGGCGGTGTCGACATCATTATTACCCATGCACCGCCGCGGCACATCCATGACGCTGAAGACAGATGCCACCGGGGCTTTAAAAGCTTTCGATGGCTTCTTGACAAATATTCGCCGCGCTATTTTATCCATGGACACATACATGCACATTTTGCAGACCCCTCACAGCGCGTGACGATTGTAAACCAAACCCAGGTGATAAATACGTTCGGGTATCATTTGTTTGAGATCGGAAAAGGTTAAAATGCTGAATAGCCGTTGAATGACCTCAACGCGGATTTTGGATACAGACATGGTAAAATCCTTCAAAGAAATCCAGAAACAAGAAGCCGCTTTTGACACCCGGGATCGAGGGATCCGTGATGTGCCGCTGGATCGAATTGTGGGCAGCGTTAGTCGCTACCAGGACTTCGACCAAAAGTTCCGGATCAATCCGCAATTGCCTCCGGAAAGGCTCGAAAAAATAAAAGAGCTCATGCGCACGGGCAAGTCAATGCCGCCCGTCAAGCTGTATCAGATAACAAAAGAATATTACGTACTGGATGGCAATCATCGCATCGCGGCTGCAAATGAACTCGGATATGCAGACATCAGGGCGCATGTTATTGAATTTATCCCCTCAAAAGGTTCTTTGGAAAACCTGATATATCGTGAAAAGGCCGCATTCGATGATCATACCGAACTGCCGTACACCATTGAGCTGACTGACTTTGGTCAATACCAGCATTTAATTGATCAGATATCGAAGCACCAAAAATTTATTGAACGCGAAACCGAGGCGGCTGTAACGGTTCAAAAAGCCGCCCAGGATTGGTATAAAACAATCTACCGCCCCCTGGTCGCCATAATTAAAAAAGGAAATCTGATTGAATATTTTCCGGGAAGAACACTGGCGGATCTTTATGCCTTTATATCCGTTCACCTGTGGGATAGAAACGACCAGGGATTAAGATATGGAATTGGAATCAGTAAACTGGTTCCCAAAGACATGGAGGAATTTCGAAGAAAAATGGCCCCATTAAAAGAGAGTGAATATCCGGA
>JASFGM010000162.1:0-6569 GCA_050123755.1 Desulfobacterales bacterium | reverse complement strand
TCGCCAACATTTTGCTTCTTTACGTCCCGTTAATAAAGAAATACCTTAAGGACATCATCGACTCGGGTATGGAATTTAACATGATCTGCCCCGATCATGGGATTATCTGGCGCAAAGATCCGGCCCAGATCATTAATGCCTATCTAAAATGGTGCGAACAAATACCCGAAAAGAAAGCGGTGGTGATATACGATACCATGTGGCACAGTACCGAAAAAATGGCTGAAGCCATCGCCGCCGGTATTAATAAAGAAGGGGTGCCGACCAAACCCTTGCATTTGCGAAAATGGCACCGCAGCGAAGTCATGACCGAAGTTTTTGACGCCCGGGCAATCGTCGTGGGCGGGCCGACGCTGAACAACGGGCTGTTTCCCTCTCTGGCGGACTTTTTATGCTATATGAGAGGATTGAAACCGCTAAACAAAATCGGCGCTGCCTTTGGATCCTATGGATGGAGCGGTGAGGCGGTAAAATTCATCACGAAAGAGCTTGAGGCGCTGAAATTTAATATTATCGATCCGGGCCTGAAAATTCAGTATGTGCCGGACAAAGAAGGACTCGATAATTGTTATGCGTATGGCCGTAAAATTGGAAGAGCCGTTAACGAATAAAATGAAAGTCCCGATCGTTGAACTCAGTGAATGTATCGTCTGCGGTGTGTGCGTGGAAACCTGTCCGCGGGTATTTCGGTTAAATGATGCCGGTTATATCGAAGTCATTGAACTTGCGGTCTATCCTGAATCTGATGTAAATGACGCCATAAAATATTGTCCTGTCGATTGTATTTTTTGGCAAACGTAAATTTATCTAAGCCAATCATGGACCATGAGCCGTCATCAAACCAGCAGCCGGCAGCTTAAAAAAAAGATCCAGCAGCTTCTCCTGCAGAAAAAACTTGAAAGCGGGTTGGCGGAAATCGGCCGCATGCCGGCCAGAAAGGCCATCAACCCGCTTTTTTCATTTTTGTGCAGCCTGGATGAATTACTGAAATGGCGGGCGGTAACGGCTATGGGGGAAGTTGTCGACCGGTTGGCCGATGCGGACATGGAATCTGCCCGCGTGATCATGCGGCGGTACATGTGGCAGCTCAACGATGAATCCGGCGGCATCGGCTGGGGATGTCCGGAGGCCATGGGCGAGATCATGGCCCGCAATGAAAATCTGGCCGATGAGTTCTGGTGTATCCTGATTTCATATATCCGGCCCGATGGAAACTTCCTTGAACATGAAGTCCTGCAACGGGGCGTCCTATGGGGTGTCGGCCGGCTTGCACATGCACGGCCGCAGCTTTTAAAAACTTCGGTCGATTACCTGCACCCTTACATGCAGACCGACGATCCGTATCTGCGCGGATTGGCAGCCTGGGCAGCAGGAGCGCTGCGAAACAAAAATACAGCGACCATCCTCAAACAACTAAAAAATGACACCGCGAAATTAAGCATCTATCTCGGCGGGCAGATCATAAGGCGTTCGGTCGGTGAAATAGCAAAAAATGCGCTGCAGATGGTAAAAACCGAATAGCCGCTTCCACAATCCAACCCCGCCTCGCAAATCATAGCGTCCAACTTGCAAACGATAAAATGGATTATTATATTGGTTTTCCTTCACAAATGTCGCCGGAATCGGAAGTTCACCAGGAAGGGTACCAGATCGAGACCTGTTTCGGTCCCGGCGGATGCCCGAACCGGGCGATCATCAGCGATCAGTTGATCGCTCAGATTGAAGCGGATGTTGAAAAAGAAGATTTGCTTGCCTTTTTGAAAAAAAGCGTCAAAGGCGATTTAAAGTTTCACCATGAATTTCGAATCACGCTGGCCGACTGCCCGAATGCATGCTCCCAGCCGCAAATAAAAGACATCGGAATCATCGGCGCCTGTGCACCTGTGGTAACCGAGGAGCCCTGCTCGCTGTGTGAAGCCTGTGTTGAGGCCTGCAGGGAAGATGCGGTCACCCTTGATCCCGAAAAAGAAGTCCCGGTCGTTGATAGTGACCTGTGCCTGAAGTGCGGAAAGTGCATGCCGGTATGCCCTACCGGAAGCCTGATAGAAGGCCAAAAAGGATACCGGGTGCAGCTGGGGGGCAAACTCGGCCGGCACCCTCAGCTTGCCAGGGAACTTCCCGGTGTTTATAATGTAGAACAGGTGCGGCAGATTGTTAAAGATTGCATCAGCTTTTACAAGGAACACAGCAAACACGGTAATCGCTTTGCTCAAATCCTGCAGCCGCAGGATTTCAATACAATTGCGAAACGCTATCCTGGCATTTAGCGATAAAAAAGGAGACCTTACGATATGGAGAAAAAAACATTTTCAATCCCCAATATTTCATGCGGACACTGTGTCAATGCCATCAAGACCGAATTAACAGCGCTTGAGGGTGTTTCAAAAGTAGATGGAGACATCGAAGGCAAAAGTGTGGCGGTCGAATGGGACGCACCCGCCTCCGAAGATTCAATTAAAAATAAATTGGCCGAGATTAATTATCCGGCCGCCTAGAACCCATCTCAAAAATGCATCTAACGCTCAATAGCTGCGTTACCGACCTCCTCAAAATGCTCACATACTATCATGTATGCTGCGCTTTTTCGTCGGCCGGTGCCTTGCTCTTGAGCGTGATCTACTATTTTTCAGATGGGTTCGAGCGGCATTCAATTAATTCAATCGTCTCAGCGGATACACATGGACATAGGACCTTATATCGCAAAATCGATTCAGGCGGCCATTGCGGCCGGTAATGCCATTAACGAAGTATACCATTCAGAAGATTTCGGGGTGGAATACAAATCCGACAAATCGCCGTTAACCCTTGCCGATCAGAAATCCCATGAAATCATTATGAAGGTGTTAGCGGCATTTGATATTCCGATCCTCAGCGAAGAAGGCAAAGGCACGCCTTATGCGCAAAGGAAAGATTGGGAGCGCTTTTGGGTGGTAGATCCATTGGATGGTACCAAAGAATTCATCAAGCGCAACGGCGAGTTTACGGTTAATATCGCTCTGGTTGAACACAGCCGCCCGGTGCTGGGCACTATTTTTGTGCCGGATCGAAACACGCTCTATTTTGCGGGGCAGGATTTTGGCGCCTATAAGCTGCAAGATGGCCCTTTCAGCGAAATGCTGGGTGCGCAGGCAGATTCAGAGGCAGAAGTCCGTGATTTCCTGGATCAAATAATAGGTCAATCTACAAAACTGCCCGTGATTGATCCACAGCGTGCAGCGCTGACGATTGTGGGCAGCCGCTCGCATAAAACTGCCGAACTCGAAGCCTATGTCGAAGAAAAACGCAAAGCCGCCGGTGATGTCGAGTTCATCTCGGCGGGCAGTTCATTGAAGATCTGTCTGGTTGCAGAGGGCAAAGCAGATTTATATCCGAGATTGGGCCCTACCATGGAATGGGATACCGCTGCCGGTCAGGCCATTGCAGAATATGCCGGCGCCAGTGTCTACCAGTACGATACCTCAAAACCGCTGATTTATAATAAAGCGGATCTGCACAATCCCTGGTTTATTGTTCAACGATAAGCATGGGGAGAGTTAACTTATATTCCAGGATTTGATTTTTCGATATCTTCCAATCGACAATTCAAATTCGAAATCCGAATATCGAAACTCGAAACAAATTCTAAATTCTAATGCTCAAATGTTCAAAACCAGACGAACTGTCTTAAGGTAATTCAGAATGAGAGTAGTCCTTTCTGTTTTGGATTTTTGTATTTTGATCATTCGATATTGTTTCGGATTTCGACCAATTTTATTAAATCAGGCGTGTTTCGGATTTAATAATTATGTGCAAACGGAACTTAGGTTATAAAACCTTCTTAATCCATAGCGTTAAGAAAGATTCTTGAGGAACCTCTGATGTCCGACGTTAAAATCACCCTGCCGGTGGCGGGCATGACCTGCACCAATTGCGCCATGAACATCGAGCGCACGGTCAAAAAACTCACCGGTGTAGCCCAAGCGCAGGTCAATTTTGCCGCCGAGCAAGCCGCGATCTCCTTTGATCCCGCCCAGCTACAGGTAAAAGATGTCATCGCCGAAATCCAGGGCTCCGGATTTTCGGTTCCCACAAATAAAACCGAGTTCGCGGTCAGCGGCATGACCTGCGCCAACTGTGCCGCCAACATTGAACGCGCTTTAACCAAAAAGGTTTCAGGTTTGGTCGGCGCCACCGTAAATTTTGCCAGTGAGCGCGCCTCCGTAGAATACATTCCGGGGGTTGCCACCCTGCAGGAAATCATCGCCGCCATTGAAGCCGCCGGTTACGGTGTGATTTCGCCTGAAGAAATTTCAGAAGAAGAAGATGCCGAACAAATCGCCCGTCAGGCGGAGATTCGCGAACAAACCCGCAAATTTATCGTCGGTGTTATTTTTGCGCTGCCCCTTTTTGTAGGGAGCATGGCCAGAGATTTTGGTCTCATCGGAGTGTGGAGCCATGCAGCCTGGGTCAACTGGTTTTTCTGGGCGCTGGCCACCCCGGTTCAGTTTTATACGGGCCGGGATTATTATGTAAACGGGTTCAAGAGTCTTAAAAATAAAAGCGCCAACATGGATGTTCTGGTTGCCATGGGCTCTTCGGTGGCCTATTTTTATTCGCTGGCGCTGCTCATTTTCCCAATATTAGGCCAGCATGTTTATTTTGAGACCTCGGCGGTCATCATTACCCTGATCAAACTGGGAAAAATGCTGGAATCCCGAACCAAAGGGCGCACCGGCGGGGCGATTCGCAAACTGATCGGGTTGCGACCCAAAACCGCCACCCTTGTTGAAAATGATCTTGAAAAAGAAGTCCCCATCGCACAGGTTCAACTGGAAGATACAGTGCTGGTCCGTCCGGGTGAACGCATCCCGGTGGACGGCATCGTCATCGAAGGCAGATCCTCTGTGGACGAGTCCATGCTCAGCGGCGAACCGCTGCCGGTGGACAAGCATGCCGGTGATAAATTGGTTGGCGGTACCATCAATGCGGAGGGCCTTTTAAAATTTAAAGCCACCGCGATCGGCAAAGATACCGTCCTGGCGCAGATCATCCGGCTGGTCCAGGAAGCCCAGGGCAGCAAAGCCCCCATCCAGGCCCTGGCCGATAAGGTTGCCGCCATATTCGTACCCGCCATTATCGCAATGGCGATCGTGGTGTTTTTTATCTGGTGGGGTATCGCCGGAGAATTTGTTCCCGCCATGATCCGATTGGTGGCTGTGCTCGTCATCGCCTGCCCGTGTGCCCTGGGACTGGCAACGCCGACCGCCATCATGGCCGGCACTGGCAAAGGTGCCGAAAGGGGTATTTTGTTCAAAAACAGTGCAGCCCTTGAGATGGCCACCAAACTCGATACCATTGTACTGGATAAAACCGGCACCATCACCATCGGCAAACCTGCTGTGGTGGACATTATACCGATTGAGCCACAATGCAAGACAGCCGAAGATCTTTTGAAACTGGGAGCCTCGGTTGAAAAAGGTTCGGAACATCCCCTTGGCAAAGCCATCGTCAGGCATGCCGAAACCGGGGGGGTGCCGCTCCTGGTTCCGGAGGAATTTAAAGCATCCGGCGGACTGGGGGTTCAAGCGCGCATCGACGGCAGTTTGGCAAGGGTGGGAAAACCCGATTGGTTTAAAGCGCTGGAAATCGGCATCGAGCCGGCCGCTGAGCGGATCCGGCAGCTGCAATCCCAGGGCAAAACGGTGATGGTGGTTGCAAGCGAAAACCGGCTTTGCGGTTTGATTGCCGTATCCGATGAGCTCAAACCCGACTCGCCCGAAGCGATCCGTGAACTGCATGAACAGAATCTTAAAGTGGTCATGCTCACCGGTGATAACCTGGAAACCGCTCAAACCATTGGCAACCAGGTTCATATCGACGATATCTTCTCAGAAGTAAAACCGGAAGAAAAATCTTCCAAGGTCAAAGAATTGCAGGAAAAAGGCGAACGCGTCGGAATGGTGGGCGATGGCATCAACGATGCCCCTGCCCTGGCCCAGGCCGATGTCGGGCTGGCCATTGGCACCGGCACGGATGTGGCCATTGAAACGGCCGGGGTCATTCTTTCCAGCGGCAGTCTCAGCGGTGTGTCCCGGGCCATTCGGTTAAGCCGGGCCACCATGAAAACCATCAAACAAAATCTCTTCTGGGCGTTTGGTTACAATGTGATTTTAATTCCGGTGGCTGCCGGAATCCTTTACCCGTTTGAATCCCTGCCGAATATGCTGCGCCAGCTGCACCCCATCCTGGCCGCCCTGGCCATGGCCTTCAGCAGTGTGTCGGTTGTTACCAATTCTCTTCGACTTTATAAAACCAAAATCAAATAATTGAGAGCATCTTAAGGCAAGTCATACCGTTTTCCATAATAATTTTACGAAATACGGAAGTACGGTATAAAAGAATGTACGGTTGCAGAAAAAAACGTTCGAGTACCGGAACGTTTTTTTGACAACCACTATAAAGCACTCGTTTACGGTGAGATATCACCACTTTTGGGTAGGCGATTTATATCAGATTACCAAACAATATCCACAAAAATCAGCGATTGTGCCTTTATTCTTGACAACGTCTATGCTCTTGGATAGTTTGCT
>JASFGM010000161.1:0-6571 GCA_050123755.1 Desulfobacterales bacterium | reverse complement strand
ATCGCGCAGGTAGTGGATGGCCGGTTCCACGCTTCGTTCCGCAAAACCAAAGCTGGTGATTGCCACCACCGGCTGTTCAAATTCGGCTTTCCAGCCCGGTGATAACGCAACCATGCCGCAGATGGCCCCGACCGCATTAATGAGTTGGGTTTTTAGAATCGGATTTATTTCGACCACATCGACCACAGTATTTAACATTGTGATATCTTTGGTACCCACATATTTGCCCACGTATTTGGGGTGGGCCGCCATACTCGATGCCATCAGCTTGGGCATCCCAAAAGGCAGCGAACGCATGACACTGGTGGCAACCAGCGATGCCGTCCCTCCGCCGACGCCCAGCACACCATGCACTTTTCCTTCTTCCATCAAGCGCCGAACAATTTTGCGTGCGCCCCCGATCTGATTTTCAGTCGCCTTTTCACGTTCGGTTCGATAAAATTGGCGCACCGCTTCTATGTTAAGGCCGCCTTCGTTGGCAACTTCTTCACAGGTAATATCACCTGTGAAAAAGGGTTCCTGTTCCATGCTGAAATCCAGCAGCAAGGCGTTGTGGCCTTGGGACTCGATGAGTTCCTTGACCATTTTAAACTCGGCCCCACGCGTATCCAGATTCGCAATAATCAAAATTGTTTTTTTAGCCATTTTTATTTAATCCCATTATTTTTTGGGTCTTTTTTTAAGGCTGGCTCGAAATGTGTCCCAGAATTGCCTGTCGTTATCCTTCCAGGCGGCACCCCATCGTCGCTCAAAATACGAGGTCGGCAAGCGTTCATGCCAGGAATCCCAGGGGTTGCGGCCTTCTTGTTTAGCGGTCAACACATCATTCAGATAATCTGTAATATGCGCCAGCTCTTCCTTGGGCAGATAAGAGACGGCACCTTCTTTGATCGAGCGCACAAGGTTATCCGGGCTCCAGGCATGCGCCGTCAACATGACCGCCGGTATGTTTTTGCGGGTCGCAATGTCCAGCAACCCGTAGCCGTCAACACCCATAATATCCAGAATAGCGAGATCGAAGTGCTGGGACTCCAACAGCTTTTCAGCTTCCTCAAATGAAGCCGCTTTTACAACCTCGCACATGGGAAGTAAATCGACCAGGGTATCCAGAACATCCTGCTCATCATCGACGGCCAGAACCCGTTTAGCATTCAATAGGTTATTTTTTGCCATCTTCGCAGTTCCTTTTAAGGTACATAAAAAATAAGTGCCTAAATTGCCTAAAGTGAGCTAAAGTGACTAGAGTTGAGGAATTCTGCCTGTCGAGAGCCGCGGGGTCAAACGATCCATTTTATTAAAAAGATGGAGCAAAGCGACGCCTTAACTTTAGTCACTTCCCACTCTAGTTCACTTTAGGCACTTGGTATTTAAAGCCCCAACTCAGACCATTTGGCCTTAATTTTTTGAACCATTTCCGCATCCAGTTCGATGGGAATGGGCTTATTTTTCCAGTCATAAGGAATGGTCGCATCCATCAGGAGCCTGCCCGTAATTTCCCTGGCCTCGATCGGAAGGGATGGATCCAGTGGCGTTGATCTGCCGCGTTTGATAACCTGGGATCGGTTCGGCTGGAATCGGAAACTCAGTGCATACATGACCCTGGGGATATCCCATGGATCAATGTCTTCATCCACCACGATAACCGTTTTAAGTCCATAGGCGCCCATCTCGGTTGAGATGGCCGCAGTCAGAACCTGATCGGCGTGTCCGGGATACATCTGCTTCATGGAGATGATGGCCAGAAATCGTCCCGAACCTTCCGGCGGGCAGTAAACCGCCTTTAAACCGGGTATTTTCATGGCCAGCAGCTGCTGCCACAGGGTTGCGCCGTATGAAAGCGCCATGGTCATATGGGTGTCGGTGACAGCTCTGCCCACGGTGGTCCCCCACAAAATAGGATTGTTTCTGTGGGTGATGCATTTGACATCAATATAATTACGGGGATCCGCACCCACTCCGGAATAATAGCCGGTATACTCGCCAAACGGTCCTTCATCCATAAATTTGTCGGCATCTACTTCGCCTTCGATAACAATTTCAGCCTGGGCCGGTATGGGAAGATCCACCGTTTCGCCCGCAACCACTTCTACGGCTTCGCCGCGCAACGCCCCGGCGACATCATATTCCGATGTAAAGGCAGAAATCCGGGCTGCGCCCAGGATAAAAAGCAGCGGGTCGCAACCGATAACGGAGGCCACGGGCATGGGTTTGCCCATGGCCTGGTATTTCTTCAGCATAAGGTCGGCGTGTTTACCTTTGATAAACTGGGTGCCCATCTTGTCTTTCTCAAGAAGCTGGCTGCGGTATGTTCCCAGATTAACCCATCCGGTCTCAGGATCTTTGCTGATGATGAAATGGGCCGTGCCGATAAAACGCCCGCCGTCTAAGGGATACCACTGGGGGGCTGGAAATTTGAAAAGGTCGATATCATCACCGGTCACGATGTTTTCTTTACAGGGTGCGGTTGAAGCTTCCACCAGCTTGGGCGGCGTCAGGTTTTCACCCAGTTTGGCCCACTCCTCATAAAGATCCACCAGCGTGGATTCGAGGGGCAGCCCCATAATCAAAGCCAGTCTTTGGGTGGTGGTGCATACACTGGTGATGACCGGCGTATCATAATCCTTCACGTTTTCAAAAAGAAGGGCCGGCCCGCTCTGCTCTTCATTTAGCTTGGCGATATGTGACAATTCCAGGTTCCAGTCTACTTCGGCAGTGATCCGTTTACACAGCCCCGTTTCTTCACCTTTGGCAATAAAATCCCTCATACTCTTCATAAAATATTTCCTCCTTACGGTATTTTGATGCGTTTCATGGCCTGTTCCATTAATAACTGGCGACCGGTCTTTTTTCCGATGACCGATTCTGTTTTGCGCTGGCTCCAAACCGTTTCCGGTCGGGCCTGGACGATAAACATGTTTTCCGGAAAAGAAATATCTTTATCAATCGCCCATTCGATATCCATGGGTCGGCCGTAATGGTTTTCGATAGTTTTGCCGGCTCTGACGAGTGCTTTTATCTCATCGTCGGCCAGACAGCAGGTGCACTGCATATTTTCATCGACATCGGCGTTAACCACCTCGCCCTTTTCCAGATCATACACACATTCGATGTGTTTGGTGGATACGGTTCTTTCATTAATTTCCAGCATCACCTTATCGACCACAAATTTATCCGGGTTAACAGAACCGGAGACCACGGTTTCTCCCAGTCCCCAGCTGCCCTCGATGACCACTTTGGAGATATCGCCATTGGTCGGGTTAATGGTAAACATCACTCCGGCGGCCTTTGCGTTGACCATTTTCTGGACACCCACGCTGATGAGTACCTTTTCATGGGGGAAGTCATTTTTAATGCGGTAGGCGATTGCGCGAGGGGTGTACAAACTGGCCCAGCATTTCTGAACATTGGCGACAACCTGATCGGCTCCCTGAATCCAGAGGTAGGTATCCTGTTGGCCTGCAAAGCTGGCGGTGGGCAGATCTTCAGCCGTCGCACTCGAACGCACCGCCACCGGAATGGCCCCGGCGGCACATTTATTACACAGCTTCAGATAGCCATCCTCGATGGCCTTGACCACAGGTTCGGGTATGGCCGTTTTTTTGATCATTTCCTGAACGTCGGCACTGGCCTGGTTGAGGGCCGCCACATCATCGGGATTTAAAGTTGATACAATTTCCAGAATCCTGTCTTTAATTCCGGCTTCGGTAATGAACAATAAATAGCTATCGGTGGTGACCGCAAATCCGGGCGGGACCCGAATATCGGCTTTGATCATTTCACCCAGGCTGGCATTTTTGCCGCCGACACTGGGCAGTGAATTTTTATCCAGTTTTTCAAATTCCAGGATATAATTCATGCTTGCTTCCTTCAATACCCTGCCATCTGAAACCCCCTCCTGAGGGAAGGGGTTTCAGAATAGAGTCTCGAATCCATCTCAAAATTTCTGAGATGGATTCTCCTAAGTAAAAGACGAAAGTTTGTTTAATCGTCGAAAAGGATAAAGCTTTTCAGGAAAATCCCTAAAGGTGTTATCCTGCTCTTTTGACGATTTCCACCACACCGGTGTCACCGTCGACTTTAAGAATATCGCCGGTTTTGATGACAGCAGTCGACACCCCGGTGCCGGTCACAGACGGGACGCCGTACTCACGGCAGACAATAGCAGCATGGCTGGTCAGCCCGCCGATATCGGTCACCGCGGCCTTAATTTTGGTAAACACGGGTGCCCAGGATGGATTGGTGGACGGACATACCAGGACCTCACCGGGCTGCAGATCCACAATGTCTTTGAGCCGTTTCAGCACCCGGGCCGGGCCCTCGACGACACCGGCCGAAGAGGCGAAACCTTTGATTTCAGAAACATCCTCGGTTGCGGTTGCATCAACCCCCTTGAGCCATTCTTTTACCTTATCGGTGGTGATCCCCCACAGCATGATGGTAAAAGGTTCGGCGACTTCTTCGGGCGGCACCCCCAGTGCCGGTATCGGGTTCCACTCGCTGGCGGCTTCAAGGATTTTTTTGCGCTTTTCAGCTTTAGCCTTATAGTAGCTTCCTCGCATGGGAATATCCACACCCAGGGCCCAGCCGGTTGATACCTCGGTCAGCAGCTGCGGGATTTCATAGCGATTAAACATGAAAATGTCATCGACCTCATTTAGCATGCCGTTGTTGACCAGCAGCTTTCCGAAATCTCTAATCTTATCAAACCAGATGGTGTGGAACCAGTGCTCAACCCAGAACAGATGGTCTTCGGCGTATCTATAAATCGTTCGAATCGTGTTGTAAGCATCATCAAAGGCCTTACGATCTTCGTCGGTTTTGATGAGCTTTTGATATTCGGCCACAATTTCATCTCTTTGCTTTTCGATCTCATCCAGCGAGCGCTCGATTTTCTCGCCGTTTTCCAGCCGTTCGACATAACCTTTAATGTAGCTGTAGGGAATGTTCGGATCGGTCAGCCAGCTGCCCTCATAATGAAACCAGCCGCTGCCGCAGGATACATAAAACCAGGGGTCTTTGGCTTTTTCATACTCTGCCAGCCAATTTTTTCCAGCCTCTGTTTTTTGAAGTTCGGCGACCTTATCTTCCGCCGGCTTGTCACTCTTGAGAATAGCGGAAACTTCCTTGGCAGAAGCTGCCATTTTGGAAAGGCGGCAAAGTTCTTCTTCAGGCTTGAACATGGATACATAGGCGCCGGCCACCATTTTGCCGATGGCACTTTCACTGATGCCGGGAAAAAGCTTGCGGGACACATCGGCGAACATCAGATAGGCCAGGTAGGTGAGGTTCAGCATCTCAAAATGATACTGCCAGCCCTTAAACATCTGATTGACCAGCTTGTCAAAAGACTCGATCAAATAGTAACTGTCGTACACCCCGGTGGGCGCCGGCAGAACCTGATCCTCGGGGACATATTTCGGCAACTCGGCGGGGACTCGCACCGCGGCCATTTCTTTGCCGAGCGCTTTAAACTTGGCCAGCCATTTGTCCCAGAGTTCATTATAATGTTCAAATACATAAAATACGCGTTTCTCAAAATGCCCGGCTTTTTCACCGATAATTTCCTCCGGTGGCGGTGCGATGGCGCAAATGTACATGTAGCATCCCACCATTCGTTGGGCGATTCCCTGTGCCGGTGGAATACAGAATACGCGGGTGGTGTACTGCGACAGGGAAATCTGCCAGGCTTCCTGAAAAATCAAATCCAGCGGCGGCATGGGTTCCGGGGCGTGGATTTTGTCCTGATACCAGAATTGAGCTTTTTCCCAATCTGCTCGGTCAGCAGAAAAAAGGTGGTGGCCGGGATACATTTCTTCCCAGCCTTCGAGTTCAGAAGGGACCTCAAACTCGTGCGGGTCCGGAAATCTTCCAGCATTTTCGGCCATTTTCATTCTCCTTTCGGTGGTGGGTTAACGATGCCTTGAAAAGCATATTACGAAATAAAAGAATGGATTAAAGGCTTTAGGTCGGAGGAACTAGATCTCATGCGTTAAACTCAGAACCAGCATAGGCGCACGCGCAGTAGCCTGAAATGAAATAAAATCTAATCTGATATTCTATGAAGGATTAAAATTAAGCTGTCAAACTAATTATTTTTATGCTATCCATAAATTTTATTTATGAATCGATTGAAAGTATAAAAAAAAGTTAAGTAACCAATACCAAATACCCGATATTAAAACCATGTTAAATTTTAATCAACTGCGAGTCTTCTATTATGCCGCTAAAAACTTGAATTTTACGGCTGCGGCCAATGATCTATTTATAACGCAACCGGCGGTTACCGCCCAGATCAAGTCTTTTGAAGCGTTTTGCAATCTGAAGCTGTTCAAGAAAAGAGGACGCCGGATCTATCTAACAGACGAGGGCAGGTCACTTTTTGAATATGCCGCAAGAGTTTTTAAATATGAAAAAGAAATCGAAAACGTCATTGACGACATGCGCGAACTCAAGAGGGGAATTCTCAGCCTGGGGACCACCAAGACCTATGCCCGTTATTTTATGCCCCTGATGATTACCACATTTCACAAAAACTATCCGAATATCAAAATTCAATTAAATGAAGGCAGCT
>JASFGM010000160.1:0-6612 GCA_050123755.1 Desulfobacterales bacterium | reverse complement strand
GGTCAGAAAGCACAAAGATAAAATCATATTTGAAATATCTGATAATGGCATCGGCATGGATCGCGAGACTCAAGAAAAATTATTCACACCGTTTTTTTCTACGAAAGAAAGAAAAGGAACAGGCCTCGGTCTTTTTATCTCTAACACCATCATTGAACAACACGGTGGTGAAATTTTTGTGAAGTCCACCCCGGGTCAAGGGAGCTTGTTTAGAATTAAGGTACCCAAAAAGCAGCCCGAATCCGTCCCGACGCCGAAAGAGGCCTCGCCAGCGAAACAAGGATGACCCCTGTTATAAACGGATTAACGCGAGTTCGACATCATGGGCGAACCGTTCAAGTTCGGCAGACGCTGCTCCTAACATCCTTGATGCCATAACACCCAAAAACACGTAAAATAATTTATGATGATTTATTTTTTTGCTTGACAAGCAAAATCATAAAGCATAAATAAGTTTCATATATGATACAAAGTTCCAAATACGGAAACTTTGGGGCCCTGTTAATGCCATGTGTCGGTTTTTGCCGTTGGCGTCAGCTTGATCCATCCTGAGGATCTATTAAATTTACATGAACCCAATGGAAAAAATATTTACGGTCCTCGAAGCGGTGATATCACACCAGGAAAATGGTTTAACATTCGCCAACACCGTGGCAAGCACCGCTTTGCCGAAGGCCAGCGTTCATCGTATTTTAAAGGGCATGACCGAGCTGGGGTACTTAAATTTCAACAGTGAAACCAAACGATACCGGGGTGCACTGAAGCTGGCGGCTCTGGGTGCAGAAGTGACCTCCAATTTTGATCTTCGTAATCTTGTTCACCCCCAGCTGATTCGATTGCAGAAGGAAACCAGCCACACTTCCAATATGGCCATTAAAAATGGAGCTGCCGGCATATACGTGGATAAAATAGAGTCGCAAGACTACGGCATTAAGTTGATTTCGGGGATAGGCAAGAGCTTTCCATTATATTGTACCGGATTAGGAAAAGTGCTATTAGCCTATTCGCCCCCTTCCGAAGCAAATCGAATTCTTTCCAAAAAATTAAAATCCTATACCGAAAACACGATCACCGATCCCCAGGAACTCAAAAAGGAACTTAGACAAATAAAAAAACAGGGGTATGCTTTGGACCGGCAGGAGGTGACCAGGGGGATTATGTGTGTGGCGGCGCCGGTATTTGGTATTGGCGCTGAGATCGTATGCGCCATCAGTGTTGCATTCCCATCATATGTAAACAGCGACAGGGGCATCGATTTGGAAATTGAGGCGGTCAAGCGTCACGCAGCCGCCATTTCCGGTTCTTTCAGTCAACGTTGATGTCATGCAGAAAACCAAGAAACGATACGACGATATTTAGGTTTTATCTCCCCTCCAGATCACAGGGCATCAGCGGGTAAAGTCTTAGATAGAATGGGAGCAGGCAAATCCCCTTGGATCTTAAAGGGTTCAAGGTTCGATATTGCCAACCATCTTTTAAACATTTAACTAAAGAAGGAGGTTAAAGATGAGAAGACGAACTGTAATTTTTGTCGTAATCGTGGTGGCAGCATCTTTTTTGTTTGCCGGGGGCCCGGGCACGGCGTTGGCTGAAACAACCGTATTTAAATATGCCAACACCCAGTCCGAAAATCATCCACGCAGCAAATCAATGGTGTTCTTTAAAAACACCCTCGAAAAAGCAACCCAAGGAAGGATTAAAGTAGAATTATATTTTTCGGGTGTTCTGGGCAAGGAAGCCGAAGTATTGGATATGGTAAAAATGGGCAACGTTCAGGCCTGTCGCGGCGGTCTGTTCGAAAGAGCCAACAAAAAATACCTGATGTATACGCTGCCTTTCCTGTTTGAAGACGCGGACAAAGTGGTGGCGGTGATGCGCAGCGATCTGGGCCAGAAGATCAACAAAGGCGCTATGGCCAACGGATTTTATATTCCGGCCACAGGGGTTGCCGGCGGTATGCGCAACCTTACCAATAGCAAGCGCCCGGTAAATACGGTCGATGACCTCAAAGGTTTGAAGATGCGCACCCCTCCCATCGACGTTACGATTCGTACCTTCAAGGCCCTGGGAGCCAATCCACAGCAGGTCGCCTATACGGAAACTTATATGGCATTGAAAACCAAGGTCGTCGACGGTCAGGAGAACCCGTTTTCCAATGCCGTCGACATGAAATTTTATGAGGCCCAGAAATATCTGTCCGTCCTAAACTGGCAGGTACACCCGGACCCCCTTTATGTGAATCCCGCATGGTACAACGGCCTGCCCGATGATCTGAAAGCAATATTTGATGCGGTTGCCGAAGCTACGATGATTTATAGCGATACGATTTGGCTAAATTCCGAGCAAGGTTACTACAATATTTTAAAGGACAAACTGGTGGTCAACCACTGTGACCCGAAATACCGTAAGGGATTTGTTGACGGTGTCAAAGGCGTCTGGCAGTATTATGTCGACAAAGGATATTTTACCTGGGATGAAGTCAACCAAGCGCTGGCAATTGCTGCCAAACAGTAATGGATAACGCATCGGTTGAATAACAAAGGCTTAAAGCGCCGAATCGAGACCGGTTCGGCGCTTTAATTAATTCATCAAAGGGACAGCCGTGTGGATAAATTTTATCGTATAGAACAGTTTGTAACCCGATTGCTTGAAGTGATCATTACGTTTTTATTTTTCGTTATACTGAGCATTACGATCACCCTGGTTGTGATGCGCTACGGATTTAACTCAGCAATTATCGGCGGTAACGAGGCCATTAACTACCTCTTTATTTATACAACCGCGCTGGGGGTTGCTGTATCGATAGGCAGGGTTGAGCATATAAGGATTTCATTTTTTATTGACAAATTAAATCAAAAGCATCGGAGATATATCGACATTGTTAATTATATCCTGATCGGTTTCATAAACGCTGTGATGATCCACTACAGCCTACCCTGGATTCGGTCGGCCGGATATTTTGAATCACCGGTTTTGCGAATTCCCAACTGGATCGTCCAAATCAGTGTGCCGATCGGTTGCAGCCTTGTGATTTTATACTGCTTGAACCACATCATTCTTGAAAGCTTAAAGGGCAAACTTCCAGAGACCCAGAGGTAACCTATGATTGTGCTGTTAACCAGTTTGGCCGTATGCCTGGTGCTTGGCATTCCGATAGCCTATTCGCTGGGTTTATCCGGTTTTTTTTACTTTTTTTTTGAACGTCCCGAAATATTGCCTATTCTACCCCAGCGTTTTCTGGCTGGAATGGACTCTTATGCGATGATTGCCATGCCGCTTTTCGTTTTGATGGGGCTTTTGATGAATGCCGGGGGAATTACTTCACGCCTGATTGATTTCAGCTTGTTGTTTGTCGGACGATTTCGGGGCGGGCTGGGCGCCGTAAATGTGTTCGCCAGCATGGTGTTTGGCGGAATTTCAGGATCATCGGTATCCGATACCGCATCTGTTGGCGCTGTGCTTATCCCCGAAATGAAGAAAAAAGGATATTCGGCCGAATTTGCCAGTGGCATCACGGTAGCATCTTCAACAATGGGAATGATTATACCCCCCAGCGTTCCGATGATAATTTATGCCCTGATTTCTGAAGAGTCTGTCGGCAAACTTTTCCTGGGCAGCCTGATCCCGGGTGTCATGATCGGCTTGCTGATGCTGGGAATTACCCTGGCCATATCCTACTGGAAAAAGTATCCACGTGAAGAAGTTGTGATGACCGGCAAAGAGAAAGTCGATCGAATAAAGCAGTCCATTCTGGCTTTAATTATGCCGGTTTTCGTTGTGGGTGCGGTGGTTTTCGGTATTGCTACGGCAACGGAATCTGCAGGCATCGGTGTCCTCTATGCGTTTATCATCGGCGCATTTGTCATCCGCCAACTGAAGTTTAAAGCCATCCCGCCGTTGATGCGTGATGCAATTTTAACCAGCGCCAATGTGATGGTCATCATTGCGCTCTCAAAACTGTACATTTGGATTCTTGCGCTCGAGCGCATTCCACAAACGGTGGCAGCTATTGTCTCCGGATTGGAGCTGCCGGCCTTTGTGATTTTGCTGGTTATCGATATCATTATCCTGGTTGCGGGGACCTTTGTTGATGTGAGCCCGGCGATCCTTTTGCTGACCCCCGTCTTTTTACCGGCTGCGAACGTTCTGGGGGTTTCACGTATTCAGTTTGGCGTAATTCTGATTTCAGGACTGGCCGTGGGTCTGGTAACACCGCCGGTCGGGATGTGTTTGAATGTCGCCTCGGCAATTTCCAAACTGGGCATCGGCACCATATTTCGCGCGGCCATGCCGTTTCTGCTAGCCAACATCATTACCTTAATATTAATTACGTACATTCCACAATTGAGTATGTGGCTGCCCGCCGTTTTTTTTGACTAATATGAAAAGAAAAGAGGAAAAACTTATGGAAATTAGAAATGCCATCCACCCCGAACATGCTGCCGTATTTGATACCGAAGATATCCGCGAGCAATTCTTAATCCAAGATCTTTTTAAAGCGGATGAGATTAAACTTGTGTATAGCTACTTTGACAGGTTGATTGTCGGCGGTGTTTGCCCGCTGAACCCTTTACGACTTGAGGTTGATCAAGAGATTATCGGGGCAGCCTATCTACTGGAAAGACGCGAACTGGGCTTAATTAATATCGGTGGTCCCGGTACGGTGTCGGTTGACGGAAATAAGCATCTCTTGGATCCAAAAGACGGCCTTTACGTTGGTATGGGCGCAAAAGAGCTAAAATTTTCAAGTACCGACAAAGATAATCCGGCAAGGTTCTATTTAAATTGCGCGCCGGCACATGCAGCCCATCCAACCCTAAAAGTAACCTTCAACGAGGCGGAGCCAATTGAGCTAGGTGAGCTGGAGCAGAGTAATAAACGGACGATCCGCAAGTATATTCATCCGGATGGAGTTAAAAGCTGTCAGCTGGTTATGGGTATGACAACTCTGGAAACCGGCTGTGTCTGGAATACAATGCCTGTGCACACCCATCCGCGGCGGATGGAGGCTTATTTCTATTTTGGTATGCCGGAAGATCAAGTTGTTTTTCACCTGATGGGCAAACCGGATGAGACACGCCATATCGTTGTTCGCAATGAAGAAGCCGTCTTATCCCCCAGCTGGTCCATTCACGCCGGTGCCGGTACCAGCAACTATACCTTTATTTGGGGGATGGTTGGAGAGAATCAGACTTTTACGGATATGGACGGCGTCCCCATGTCGGAACTCAAGTAGGATTGGTTTGAACCGCGAATGTGAGCGCATTCCCCGCTGCTTGTGGAAGAATCCGGGTTGTCGGGGCGGCAAATGTCTCGCCTAAATCTTGCTGCGGAGATAAGAATTCTGGCCGCAAAACGAAAGGCGGGTAAACCTTTCGCCTACAAGCGACAGCGTCGCGGTCTATGAAAGCGTTCTATGGTTTTATTATCAATAACCCCTCAATTACATAGGTGCACGCATGATTTTGAGTCAATTCAATCTGGAAGGAAAAGTCGCCATCGTTACCGGCAGCAGCACGGGTCTCGGCCAGGGCATGGCCTTCGGACTTGCCGAGGCCGGCGCCGACATCGCAGGTGTCTACCATCCTAACGATCCACCCAAAAACCAGGAGATTTTCGAAAACATGGGGCGGCGATTCCATGGTATCCGGGCGGATCTGTCGCACATGTCATCGATTGAAGATATCATCGATCAAACGCTGGAAACTTTCGGCAGAATAGACATCCTGGTGAACTGCGCGGGCATCATTCGGCGGAGCCCCTCGGTTGAATTCACAGAAAAAGACTGGGATGACGTGATGAATGTTAATCTCAAGGCCTTGTTTTTTCTGTCACAGGCGGCCGGTAGACAATTTCTCTCACAGGGACATGGTGGGAAAATAGTCAACATCGCCTCCATGCTCTCCTTTCAGGGCGGTATCCTGGTGCCTTCGTACACGGCAAGTAAAAGCGGTGTCATGGGGCTCACGCGGTTGCTGGCATGCGAATGGGCATCTCATGGTATCAACGTGAACGCCATCGCACCGGGCTATATGGCCACCCGCAACACGCAGCCGATTCGGGACGATCCGGTTAGAAATAAGCAGATACTGGAACGGATACCCGCCGGAAGATGGGGGCAACCCGAAGATTTGAAAGGCGTAGTTGTTTTTCTGGCTTCCGAGGCATCAAATTATATAAATGGATATACAGTGGCTGTAGATGGTGGTTGGCTTGCCCGCTGATGTTTTAATTTTTTTCTTTTTTTCGGATAATATAAAAAAATAGAAAAAATGAAAAAAAAACTTGACATGCCACAAAGTAGTAGTCTATAAAGAGGCCACCCCACAGATCTATGCTTCTTAAGCATACCTCTATGTCCTCCTCATCTCGGCGGCTCATATCCCCATGAGCCGCCGTTTTGATCTTTAGGTTCTGTAAAATTGCCGGCCGCGCTTGAAACAAATTCAATCGTCCTTTAATATGGAGACAACCCAAAAACCGGTTGACCCGGCAGCCGGTCCTCAGGGTTTCATTATTTTGACAATATGTGTTCTTTAGGGTATATAGTGGTTGTTAAAAAAACGTTGCGGTATTCAAACGTTTTTTTCTATAACCGTACATTCTTTTATG
>JASFGM010000159.1:0-6624 GCA_050123755.1 Desulfobacterales bacterium | reverse complement strand
CAAAAAGGTACCGGCCGCTGGACAAGTGAGCAGGCACTGGCCTTGGGTATCCCGGCCATGACGATTGCAGAAGCAGTGTTCGCGCGCACCATGAGTGCGATTAAGGAAGAACGTGTCGCCGCGTCGAAAATACTGAAAGGCCCTAAAATTGATTTTAGCGGCAGCAAAAAAGAATTTGCGGAAATGATCCGCAAGGCGTTGTATGCTTCCAAAATCTGTTCTTATGCCCAGGGGTATCAGCTCATGCGGGCTGCAGCAGAAGAGTACCATTGGGATCTGAAATTCGATAGCATCGCGCTGCTATGGCGTGCAGGATGCATCATCCGTGCCCAATTCCTCGGAAAGATCAATGAAACCTTCGCCAAGAATCCCAATCTGGAAAACCTGCTGCTCGACGATTATTTTAGATCCGTTATCGATTCGACTCAGAACGCCTGGCGCAAAGTGATTAGCGCGGCCATTGAAAACGGCATCCCGGTACCGGCATTTTCTTCGGCATTGGCATACTACGATGGTTATCGCAGCGATCGTTTACCGGCCAATCTGCTACAGGCCCAACGTGATTATTTTGGAGCTCATACATACGAACGTATCGATAAACCGCGCGGTGAATTCTTCCATACCAACTGGACCGGTCGCGGCGGCGAGACGGTTTCGACGACGTACAACGCTTAGAAGTGTGAAGGGAGGTAATATATGACAATTGAACTCCGGCAGAACAGTGCCTATTGTTTGCTTGTTCCGACAAGCATGGGAATTCGTATCACCCCGGTCAATGGCCAGCCTGTGCATTGCAGCGATACATTTAAAATACAGGTGACCAGCGCGGAGTCAAACGTGGCGAGCGTATCATCATATCTGGGTCTTCCCGTGAAAGTCTTGACGACATTTGTCAAGGACAGCCCGATCGCGGTGCTCATCAAAGATAATCTGGCAAGCCGGCACATGGATTATGAAGGCAAGGAAGTCGCGCAGGGCGGCCCCTGGGGCTATCGTCACCAGATTAATATTGCCGACAGTGGTTATGGCTCCCGCGGGCCGCGCGTGCACAATGACCGCGCCGGCGAGGTCGGCCGCACGCTGAACGCAAATGACTTCGATCTGGATCGGATTTTTGGCGAGGAGGGCGTGCAAATCGTGCATCTCTCAGGACTGATCGCCGCGCTGTCTCCTGAGACAGGCACCTTCTGCCTGGAAATCGCCAGAGCCGCTAAGAAATACGGAACCCGTATCTCCTTCGATCTCAATTTCCGGGCGACGTTCTGGAAAAGTCGCGAGAAGGAACTTCACGAGATTTTTTCGGAAATTGCAGGCATATCTGACATACTCGTCGGGAACGAGGAAGACTTCCAGCTCTGCCTTGGAATTGAAGGCCCGGATGCAGGTGGAGAAGAGCTGGCGGCTAAAATTGAGGGCTTCAAGGCTATGATCAATAGCATGAAAAAGACGTTCCCGAATGCTAAAGTTTTCGCGACCACCCTGCGTCAGGTCGTTAACACAAACTGCCACCTTTGGGGCGCCATCATGTCAGAAGGGGATAACTGGCATATCGTGGAACCACGCGAAATCACAGTGCTCGACCGGATTGGGGGCGGCGATGGTTTCGTTGGCGGAATGCTCTACGCGATCTTAAAGGGCTGGGAACCAGAAAAGTGGATTCAATTCGGTTGGGCAAGCGGGGCACTGGCGACAACGCTCTTTACCGATTACGCCCAACCGGCCGATGAAGAGCAGATTTGGAGTATCTGGCAAGGTAATGCGCGCGTAAGACGCTGATCGATCATGTATGCTAAAAAATAGTCAAACGAAGACTTGATCCCTTGCAGCCTGAATCGGTGGTCAAATACCTTCTGGATTAATTCCCCAACTAATCCAGCGGCATAAACCAGTCCTTAAAACGATCGTCTCGCAAGTGGGTGATATCGTCCATAAGCTTAATGAATTGATCGGTTATCGGCCCCGGTGCCTGAAGGTTCCGGTCTTCAAATCGGGCCACCGGACAAACTTTAATACCCGAATGGGAGGTGAAGATTTCGTCCGCCGTGTAAAGTTCCTCCGGCAAAATGGGAGCCTCCGAAGTGGGGATATCGATTTTTGGCGCGGCCTCAAGAATGGACATTCGGGTAATACTGGATAAAATCCTGCCCAAGGGCGGGGTCTTGAGAACACCGTCTTTGACCAGGAAAACCGACTCGATCGAACCCTCGGCCAAAAATCCATCGGTTCCCATCGTCAGACCCATATCAAAACCGCGCTTATTGGCGTCCTTTCGAACCAAGTACCCATTTAAATAGTGGGAGCACGCTTTGGCCACAACCGGCACCGACTGCGGATGGATTTTGCGCCACTTGGAAAGACAGGCCGATATGGGCCGGGTGTTGTCCAGGCCCAACTCCTCACTGTCCGGTATGGCAAAGATGGCCAGATCCAGCTTGGAATCCAGAACCATTTGAATGACCGCCTCCTCGCCCCAGTATGCCAGCATCTTAATCAAACCGCGCCCCATATTATTGGCTTTGACGGTTTCAGCAACCGCTGTAACAATCTCTTTGGTGGAATAGGCCATCTCCATTTCCAGGAGCTCAACACTTTTCATCAGTCGTTGGAGGTGTTTGTCCAATCGAAAAGCAACCGGACCGTCTGGACCGACGTGAATGCCAAATACCTCGAAAATAGCCGAGGCCCGTGAAAAACCGTGGGACAACAGAGGGGCGGTTGCCTTTTCCCATGGGATAAGCTCCCCGTTAAACCAGACTTTTGACTCGCTGCTCATAGATACCTCCTCGGCAATTAGAAAGATTGAAAAAATTATCGGCTTTGAATTTCATTGAACCTTTCCGCTTCCGGCCGTTAGCGGTTACCATCCTAAAGTCCACGGTGCCGCCGGCACCAGTTTCGGCATGAGCAGGTGGGGCAGCGCCTGGGAAAGGACGGGAAAATAGGTGGTTAACAGCACCACCGGAACCGAGCAGGTGACAATAAATATAAACTGTGTTTTCAGCAGTTTGTCCACGCTGCAATTCCCAATGCGTCCTGCCAGATAGAGGATGGGGGCGGTGGGCGGCGTTTTATTTCCAAGCCCCAGGTTGGTGCCCAAAATAGCGGCAAAATGGACCGGATGAATGCCAAGTTCCTTCATCAGCGGAAACAAAAGCGGCGCTGCCAATAGTGTGCCGCTGAAATCGTCCATCAGCATGCCGAGAAGAAGAAGGAATACGTTGACCATCAGCAAAATAGCATATTTATTTTCCGTGACACCGACCAAGGTTGAAATCAGCCGTTTAGGTACATTCTCCATGACGTACATGCGGCTTAAAATCATAACAAAAAAGATCATCAACAGGATGACCCCGGTTGTGGTGATCGTCGACACCATGGCTTCTTTGAATAGCTTAAAATCCAATGTGCGGTAGATAAAAAAACCCACGGGTATGGCGTACAAAACCGCGATTCCTGCGGCTTCAGTCGGGGTGAAGACGCCCCCGTAAATTCCCCCCAACACGATAATCGGCATCAGCAGCGCAAAAAAACCCTTGTAAATCGAAATTCCAAAATCTTTGACCTTGTCCGGCAGTGGCGCCGGCGGCAAAACTTTGATCGGCAGCTTGCGGCACATTATCCAATTGACCGTGCTATACAGCACCACCATGATTAAACCGGGTATCACCGTGGACAAGAAACAGGCTGCCACGGATTGCCAGGTAACCCAGGCATAGAGCACCATGGGTACACTGGGAGGGATAAGCTGACCGAGGACCGACGGCGCCGCGACGAGAACGGTTGCGTGTCCCCGGGGATAGCCCCGCTCCACCATCCGTGGAATCATGACGCTGCCGATGGCAGCCACCGCCGCCGAGCAGGTCCCGGCGATGGCGCCGAATACGGCACAGCTTATGATTGTAACCGTCCCCAAGCCGCTCTTGGTTCGACCCAAAACAGCATCGGAGATGGCCACCAGCCGTGAGGCAATGCCGCCGGAGCTCATGAGCCCGCCCATTAGGATGAAAAAAAGGATTGCCAGGACCGCCATTGAATTTGTTTTGTGAAAACCGGTGGCCATAATAAACATCGGGTCATAGCCGCCCAGGATAAACATAAATAAAACGGCCGCCATAAAACAAAAAGGCACCGGAACGCCGAGCACAAGCAGGCCTACAAGAATTATCAAATCAAGAATGACTTCCATACCCTATATGACCTCCTCCTCGGCTAAATTTTTAAAAAAAGGCGCCCTGCCGAAGCTCTCAAGAATATTGTCCACCAACTCGGCCACAAAATAAACAGACATCAATATGGCGCCGAAGAAAACGGCGCTCTGGGATAGCACCATCGGCAGCAGCAGCGCTTGTGAAGTTTCTCCCTCTCTAATACCCCAGACAAAATAAGGATAACTCCACGAGACCATTATTAGGGAAAGAACCACGGTAATCAAGCTGGCGACAGAATTGACTAAGGCAAGGGATCTGGGAGTGTTAAACCATAAATGCACCAGTTCCGCTTTGATGTGGCTGCGTTCATAAGCGCCATAAGATGCCCCCAGAAAATATAACCACATGGCAATCAGGGTAACCATCTCTTCCACGCCAAAAAGGGGAGAGCCAAATACGTAACGGAGCATGACCTCTATAAATATCAGCACGGCAACAACGCATCCGGCAATAATAATGAAGCCTCTTTGGACAAATAACAGCCCGTTCCAAACGAACAGCCCGATTTTTTTCATTTCTACACCAAACTTTTGCGCCAAATAGTCAAAGGGAGTAAAAAGCTCCCTTTGACTATCGCCTAAGTTACGTTTATTTTACCGGCATGCCGACTTCTTTTCGGCATCTATCCACCAGGGCTTTGCCCATGAGCGGCTCCATTTTGGGCCATACATCTTCCCGGATGGCTTTGGCAAAGGCCTTTAATTCCGCATCTGTGGGCACAAGGACCTTCAGGCCGAAATCCCTTAATTTCTGGCGGAACTCTTCGTCTTCTCCCAGAAAATAATCCCAGCGGCCTCTTACCTGTCGCTCTGCGGCTTCCAGCAGGATGGTCTGGTCTTCCTTGGACAGCTCGTTAAAGAGCTCAAGGTTCATAAAAAACCACCAGGGCTCCAGATAGTCGTTGTACTGGATCCAGACCCCCTGGATGTCTTTGAATTGATAGCCCTGGAATGGCGGGCCGCCGGATTCGCCGTCTGCAACCCCCCGCTCAATGGCGCTAAAAGCCTCGTTGTACGGAATTGTAGAGGGAATATAACCTAACCGTTGCCAGGTCAGCTCGCAGGCTTTCAACGGCATGACCCTGATTTTCATTTTGTTGGGCTTCATTTGCTGCCAGCCATCCGGTACATCTCTTGTGGTCACACCGGCCCAACCGATGGGCATGAGCGCCAGGCCCTTTATTCCCTGATCCAACAATAAATCACCCACCATATTATAGACCCAGCCGCCTCTCTTGTAAGCTGCCTTGGCCTCTTCGGTGTTTGTGAACAGGTAGGGCATATAGTACCCAATGTTCAGTCTGGGGTCATAGGTCGGGGCAAGGGGTTGCATCGCCAATTCATAGTCTCCCCGCATCACCCGTTCATGGCATTCGACCCAGTCACAGAGCGTGCCGCCCGAGTAAATGGTGATATCGATGCGACCATTTGTTTTTTCCTTTACCTCGGCGGCAAAAGCTAAAGCCCTTTTGTGAAAGTCGCTGTCTTCAGGCATAACCTGGGTCAAGCGCCATTTGTAATTTTTGGCAAACGCCTGGGGCGCCCAGACGCCTCCAAAAACAATAGCCAGTCCTAAGAAAACACACATTAAAATTTGCCACTTTCGAATCATAATTTACCTCCTTTTTATGGTATGGGTTTTGGGAATTATCCAACCTTTCGAATCATTGACTTTTTCTAAAATGTCTCTTTTTAAGCGGCTTAAATGGAAAGGACGGCTTCATTTTCTTGTGCAAGTAAAATTTAAGGATCACCTAGCGAGTGGATTATACAGAAATGTGAGTTGTGTACTGGATTTAACCTCAGCCCAACATTGGAAACTCAAATTAACGTAACCGTCTAAAGTCCAAATAACGGAAGCGGAATTTATTGTCAAGATTGATTTTTTACAGGGGTGCTATAATTTTCGGCAATTTCGAGCACTCTCTATTTTGGTTTCTATTTAAATTTGTGACCGTAAGTCTTTAGGCGTGCTTGGCAATTTAAGACAAGCAGGTGTTGACGTCGAAGATTTTTCAACATTGATCGCACGATATGCAGAGCGAATACGATCTGACACGGATGCGTGATTAAAGAAGGGAGGTTGTCGAAACGGCAGAAAAAGAAAAAAATTCTTTATATCGGCACCCGTGCCGACGATGATCCGGAAAAAGCAGCCATGCCGTTTGCGATGGCCTGTGCGGCTTTGGCCATGGACATTAAGGCTACCATCGCTTTACAGGGAAACGCTGTGTATCTGGCACAAAAAGGATTTGCTGAAAAAGTGCTACCCGGTGGTGGCTTTCCTCTTATAAAAGAGCTGCTATTCAATTTTATGGAACTCGGTGGTGAGTTAAAGGTCTGTGTGCCCTGCATCCAGAGCCGCAATATCGAGGCGTCTGAATTGGTTGAGGCTCACAAACAACCGAGGTTAGAAT